>NZ_JAGGMM010000006.1 GCF_017875315.1 Methanomicrobium sp. W14 | reverse complement strand
GTTCGGGCCTAAAAATCCGAATATTTCTCCTTCGTCAACTTTAAGGTTTAAATTGTCTACAGCCTTTACACCGTTGTACTCTTTCGTCAGGTCTACTGTTTCTATCATCTCAAAGTCTCCAGAAAAAATGCTCAAATAATCCCATATTTTTCCCCATGATAAATGTGAATTCCATTATAAAACAGATCATAAATCTCTCCTGTATGGGCACTGATCCTTTCGGAATATACTATCTGGTCACTACTATATCCGGGATTTAAATCAGGCTTTAAATGAAATGCCCATACTAAATCTATTGGCTGGTCTTTTTCATAATTTAATACTAATCTGTCATCATACCACAAAGGCTGAATCTCATCAGAACCTCCATGAATAGGAACATATTGATATTTCTTAATTTCACCAGGGTATTTTTCATCAATCGTCGATTCAACAAGTCCTTGTGCATATTCAAGTGAGTAGTCCGGATTTGGTGATGAAAATTCATAACCACTCAGGTCAGGCCAGTTTTCATTATAACATACGACATCTCCGGTAATCGAATTTATTTCTATGTCTACTTTACTTTGCAGGCAACTGGTACCGTCTATAACTCTTGTATAATCTAAATCAATACCGCAGGCAGTATCATTTCTTTCAAGATCAGTATAATATACATAAACAGAGCTGTTGAGATAACCGTCAAGGTAATTTTCAGAGCTATTTGAAACAAGTATTTTCAGGAAATTGGATGCAATTTCCTTTGCATCATCAAACGAAACCTTTTTTTCGGCTTTTTTGTACTTTGTTGCCGAAACAATACCACAGAATACAAGATCATACGTATCAGGATCAAGTGTAATTTCGTACACATCGCCATCCGTAGACATGACATTATCGTAGTTCAAATATTTTTTTCCGGGAACTATACTGCCTGGAACATATTCAGGATCCTTAATAGTTTCAGGAATAATCTGAGGAAATAATGCAGAAATTAATTTTTTTGTCTTTCCAGTTACAGTGGCATTATCTGATAAATTATTACCTCCTTCAGGAATATTTTCTCCAGAGTGATTTGCTAAGACTTGCGAGTCAGAAATACCAGTTTCATCAAGAGTATTACTTAAATTTACACAACTCTCATTGTGAACATAATTCATACAGCCTTCAAAGAAGCAGAAAACGGCAATTAGAGATAGTATAAATATCATTTTTTTCATTATATATCCTCACAGTACATAAATAAAAAAAGGAGTTATATTTTAATGAACTACCATCCTGTAAACACCAGAATCACAATTATAATATGTTCCAGAAGATGTTACATACCTGGCATTAGTAGCACTTTTTAGCGGCACACTCTGAACATATGAATCATCGCAAGTCAATTTTAGGGTTACATCAATATAGTCACAGGTCTGAGATGCATCTCCCCTCCCATCATAGGAAACATGTGAACCGTAGTGGTCAATATGACCATAAGCTAAAAGTTCAAAACTATTGTCACTTGCACTGGCAGGCCCAACGACCATGGCACCCGCAAGAAGCATTACTCCGAGAAAGATGCCAATTTTTTTTGAATTGAATTTTTTCATTTTTTCTTCTCCTTTTCTCAATTTTTTGGTCTTTTTAATTTTTTGTTGAATTTTTCATTTTTTTTAGATTTCAATTTCAATCCGGACCTACTTTGGGTCCAGTATCATCTTTCCTAAAACTTTCGTTTAATTCACCGGTCTGACCCCTGCAATCCCTGAACCCCTTTTTCATCCAAAGAATCCGATGCCACCAAGGTATTTTCATCATTTGAAGAGTTCATTCAACCTGAAAAAAATATTTTGAAAAATCACCTCAGATCAAGCCTCATAAACTTCACATAGGCTATCCCAAAGAAGACAACCGGGTACACAAAAAGAAAGATTATATTACCCCAGACCTTTTCAAGAACATCACTCAGACCTATTCCCATAGATGAGTAATCCAGCATACCGTACTGATCATGGGCTCCGGCAGTATTCATATTCCAGAACAAAGTGGTTTTAGTCACTGCATAACCTATATACTGGTAATTAGTACTCATCGAAAGCTGCAAAATAATCCCCTTCATCGTGGTTTCAGCAGAATAATAATTGTTTACTTCCTGCAGGAGCTCCTCGTTGTCATAATAATTTGCAGTATAAATGCTGTCCGGTTCAGGTCCAAGAATTGTACTTATTACTGACGGGCCCAGTGCAGGCGCCATATATGAAAATGCCAAGAACAAAACCAATGAATATACAAGTGCTGTTTTGCCTTTTTTTGAGAATACCGACGCCATCAAAGACATAGAGTAAACTCCTGCAAGGTAAAAGAGTGTAAATATAAATAATACAATTAATGAACCCGATTCAGAAAATGAAGGAACAATTCCCATTACCAGAAGAATTGAAAACGTGAGAATAAAAACAACCGCCGTTGCAACTCCTATGGACAGGATGCCTCCAAGCGCTTTTCCGTTAATCAGTTCATCCCTGTAGAGAGGATGCGAAAGGACTGACTTTATAGACCCTGTCTCCCTCTCTCTTGTAATGGCATCAAAACCCATTGCTATTGCAATCAAAGGACCGAAAATATAGGATGTCAGAGCATCAGCAATACCAAAAAACAGGTTTATTGCCGAAGGTTTGTATGCTGCTTCGCCATAGTGGATTGCTCCGCTTTCATCCATAACCGTGCTTCCGGAACTTGAATAAGCTTTAAGTTCATCATAATAGCCCACTGATTCACTAATTACGCATGTCCCGGTGATTATCAAAAGCATTACGAGAAGGGCAAAAAATCTTCTGCCTGTAATGATGTCTGCAAATTCTTTTTTCCCGACTATTAAAACCCTTTCTATTGACATATTTTTCACCTCCCGTTTGTTACCTCAAATCCGTTCTCATAAATTTAACATAGGCTATTCCAAAAAACACAAACGGATATATTAACAGAAAAATTATGTTTGCCAGGGAGCTGCTTAAAGAATTCATTATCGGAATATCTCCTGTTACTCTACTGGAGTCTTCTTCGTAGCTATTTGAAGTATAATCCTCAGGTTTTGCCAGTTGAAAACAAACACTAGAATAATCCGATTGAATAGAGAACAGGTTAAGTACATCGCTTATAAACATCATGCCTTTATTATATTCACTGACCAGATTGTCGTGCCACTCGATCTCTTCATATGACATTGAGGATTCGTCCTCAGAATACAAAGTTGCAGGTTCTTCTCCCAAAACAACATAGCTGACAGCATCTGCACCCGCATAAGGAAGAAAAAAAGCAAGTACGAAAAGTATCAGCATCGAGATTATCAGTGCTGAACTGCTGTTTCTGGCAATGACTGAAGCCATAAGAGCAAGGGAAAAATTTCCAATGAGGTAAAGAATAGTAAAGAGCAACATAACAACAATACGTTCAGTTCCGTTAAAGTCAGGAACAATTCCCTCTATCAGAAGAATAGCATATGCCAAAAAAAATACTGCTATTGAAGCTATGACAAGTGCAAGAATTCCTCCAATGGCTTTTCCGTTTATTATCTCGTCACGGTAGACAGGATGGGATAAAAGGGATTTTAAGGACTTTCCCTCCCTTTCACCTGAAATCAGATCAAATCC
>NZ_JAGGMM010000005.1 GCF_017875315.1 Methanomicrobium sp. W14 | reverse complement strand
TGCAGCGTTAGATGTTTCCCGAGAACTCGCGTATCTCAGTACACCATCTGACGTGAGCAGGCTTAACTGCCGGGTTCGGAATGAGTCCGGGTGTGACCCTGCTGCTATGGCCGCAACTGGAACCGAAAAACCACCGGTGACGGACCGGTTAAAAGACCTCTTTAAAGGTCGGTTTCGGATAAATTTCACGAAAGAATACAACACACTGGATTTCGTCTGGATTTTAGCTTTCAAAACCGTTGCCGGAATTATCGGACGTTAGTACCCGTGGACTTAACACGTCGTTACCTTCGTGCTTACATCCCGGGCCTATCAAACGGATCTTTTATCCGTGTCCTATAGCGGAGTCTCTTTTCAGGCCGGATTTCAAGCTTAGATGCTTTCAGCTTTTATCCCTTATCGCGTGGCCACCCGGCATTGCCCTGTCGGACAACCGGTCTACCAGTGGCGACGACGGAAAGTTCCTCTCGTACTATTTCCGTCTTACCTTCAGACTCCCTGCACTCCATATAGATAGTAACCGACCTGTCTCACGACGGTCTAAACCCAGCTCACGATCCCCTTTAATAGGCGAACAACCTCACCCTTGGCTGCTGCTGCACAGCCAGGATGGAAAGAACCGACATCGAGGTAGCAAGCCGCCGGGTCGATATGTGCTCTTGCCGGCGACGACTCTGTTATCCCCGGGGTAGCTTTTCTGTCGTCAATAGCACTCATCAAAAGCGCGTATTGGTTCGTTAGACCCGAGTTTCCTCTCGCAGATACTTGCTATTCGTATCAGCGTCAGGCCAACTTTTGCTCTTGACACTCTCCTGTGAGTTTCTGACTCACATGAGTTGACCTTGGGGCACCCTTGATATCTTTTCGAGGGTGTGGCGCCCCACCCAAACTGCCTACCTACCGATGTTCTCTACTTAAAGAGTTAGTGTTACAATAAACCAAGGATGGTGTCTCAGATTACGACTCCCCGTATCCCACGAGATACGGATTAACGTCTCCCATCTACACTGCGCAAGGAATATCGTAACACAACGACAGGCTGCAGTAAAGCTCCACGGGGTCTTCACTTCCCATATGGAGTCCCTAGCCTCTGCACTAGGACAAAATCTTCAACGGACTTGTGTTTGGGACAGTAGGACTCTCGTTAATCCATTCATGCAAGTCGCCAATTAAGCGACAAGGTACTACGCTACCTTAAGAGGGTCATAGTTACCCCCGCCGTTTACAGGTCCTTCGTCCGGTTGTACCCGGTTTTCAGATACCTGCACTGGGCAGGAATCACAGACTATACTAGTCGTTTCCGAGTTGCAGTCTGCTATGTTGTTATTAGACAGTCGGAGTCCCCTGGTCACTGCGACCTGCCTGATCTCCAGGCAGGCACCCCTTATTCCAAAGTTACGGGGCTATTTTGCCGAATTCCCTAAACACAATTAAACCGACACGCCTTAGCCTTCTTAGCTAGGGGCACCTGTGTCAGATCTCGGTACGGTCATTCAGTCCCCTTTTCACGGGTTCAGGGAGTTTGCTTTGTTGCCTCATCATGCTTTCATCCAGTTCTCACCATTACGGTTCTCCGGGGATTTATACAATTGAACAGGGCGACGACCCTGCAAAACATATCCTTAAACGTCAGGATTATTGACTGATGGTACAGGAATATTAACCTGTTTCCCTTTCGCTGTACTCGAGTTACGGTACAACTTAGGACCGACTAACCCTCGACTGACGAACATTGTCGAGGAAACCTAGCCCCTTCGGCGGTTGGGATTCTCACCCAACTTTGCTTCTACTAATGCCAGAATTCTCATTCCTGCACGGTCCACAGGAACTTACATCCCTGCTTCCGCCCATGCAGGACGCCTCTCTACACCATCACATTGCTGTGGTCCGTGGTATCTGTGGTAGGTTTGAGCCCCGTCCATTTTCTGCGCCCTAAATCTCGACTGGTAAGCTGTTACGCACTTTTTGAAGGATAGCTGCTTCTGAGCTCACCTTCCAGTTGTCTTTGACCTAGGACCTCATTTAGTGTTTACACTTAACCTACACTCAGGGACATTAACCACGGTCTGGGTTGTCTCCCTTACGCACTACAAGCTTACCCCGTAGTGCGGACTTCCAAGCTTCTCAGATGACAGGGAATTCGGAGTTTGACAGCAGGGTGAGAAATTTCTTTCCCAACTCCCACAATCAGTGCTCTACCTCACCATCGATCTCTGCTCAGGTCATGCTACGGCATGTTTCGAGAGGAACCAGCGGATGCCCGGTTCGATTGGCCTTTCACCCCTATACGCAGGTCACACGAATGATTTGCATATCAATACCGCTTCGGCCCTCCACGCAACTTTCGTCACCCTTCGGCCTGCCCACGCATAGATCACCGGGCTTCGGGCGTTATCCTGCCGACTTCACGCACTTTTAATACGTCGTCCCAGGTAAAACTACGGACTTGTCGCTTTCGCTTCGGCTTCCCGTTTTCTCGGTTAACCTCGCCAACAGAATAAACTCTCTGGCCCGTTCTTCAAAACGTAAGTTATGACATCGGCAATACTGCCCATACTTAAGCCTCACGACTTGTTCTTTCGCAGTAAAGATCCTTACACGCCATAACACTCTATCACCTGCCAGTTTCAGGCACTTTTAACCACCTTTCAAGGGTTACTTTTCAGCTTTCGCTCACGCTACTATTGCGCTATCGGTTTCGAGGAGTATTTAGTTTTGGAGGTTGATGACCCCCAATTTCACGCGAGAATTCCAACCCGCGCTACTCAGGACTTCACTTATCTAAAGATTCTTACATGTACGGGACTGTCACCCTCTGTGGTTTGACGTTTCAGAACAAATTCCACTTCAAATCTTTAAACAAACAGTGAGCCTATAACACCACATCTCCCGTTGCCGGGATTCAGTTTGAACTCTGTCGCTTTCGATCGCCTTTAATCACGACATCTCGTTTGATTTCTCTTCCTCTCCCTACTAAGATGTTTCAATTCGGGAGGTTGCCGATTGTTACCAATCATGCCCGAAGGCATAGGATGTCCCATTCGGGGATCTCCGGATCATAGAATCCCTGCGTCTTCCCGGAGCTTATCGCAGCTTGGCACGCCCTTCATCGGCACTCGAACCGAGCCATTCACTGACAGGCTTAACGTAATTTCAGCATTATTTCGGTTTTGTCCGCTAAAATCCATTTAACGTCCAGTGTGTTGTATCCTTTACATGACTTCATAAGGTCACTTGCGTCGCCGTTTGTGACCTTCAGTCCTTCCCCGGTAATTCACATTTCCGGGTGCATCTTAAACCTTCTTCATTTACGAAAAAGGTGAAGTGGACTCAGGGGGATTTGAACCCCCGGCCTCGGCCTTGCAAAGGCCGCGCTCTTCCAACTGAGCTATGAGCCCGGAACTTTATTTTATTCTTTCTTTGACACCGGCAGCTTTACGGTCTGTTTAATAACCGCTGTTCTCTTCCGCGATATTCGTTAGGAGGTGATCCAGCCGCAGATTCCCCTACGGCTACCTTGTTACGACTTAACCCCCCTTGCAAAACCTAGATTCGACTGCGGCAAAGACCACAGCCTCATCCAAACCTCACTCGGGTGGTTTGACGGGCGGTGTGTGCAAGGAGCAGGGACTTATTCACCGCGCTGTTTTGAAACGCGATTACTACGGATTCCAGCTTCATGTGGGCGAGTTACAGCCCACAATCCGAACTTGGGACAGGTTTAGGGGATTAACTACACTTTTCAGTGCGGTTGCCCATTGTCCTGACCATTGTAGCCCGCGTGTAGCCCGGATAATTCGGGGCATGCTGACCTACCGTTGCCCATTCCTTCCTCCTCTTTAGCAGAGGCGGTCCCAACAGTGTCCCCATCATTCCGGAGAACATGCTGGCAACTGTTGGCGTGGGTCTCGCTCGTTGCCTGACTAAACAGGATGCTTCACAGTACGAACTGACGACGGCCATGCACCTCCTCTCAGCTGGTCAAGCAAGGTCTTCAGCCCGGCTATCATTCCGCTGTCCTATCCGGTGAGCTGCCCGGCGTTGAGTCCAATTAAACCGCAGGCTCCACCCGTTGTGGTGCTCCCCCGCCAATTCCTTTAAGTTTCAGCCTTGCGACCGTACTTCCCAGGCGGCACGTTTCACGGTTTCCCTTCGGCACCCAGGTGACTCGTGGTCACCAGCACACCTAACGCGCATCGTTTACGGCTGGGACTACCGGGGTATCTAATCCCGTTCGCTCCCCCAGCTTTCGTTCCTCACTGTCGAAGCCGTTCTGGTAAGATGCCTTCGCCATCGGTGGTCCCCCGAGGATTACAGAATTTCACTTCTACCCCCGGAGTACCTCTTACCTCTCCCGGTTCCTAGAATCCCAGTATCTCTTAAACGCCTCACGGTTGAGCCGCGAGATTTCCCAAGAGACTTAAAATTCAAGCTACGAACGCTTTAAGCCCAATAATAGTGGTCACCACTCGAGCCGCCGGTATTACCGCGGCGGCTGGCACCGGTCTTGCCCGGCCCTTTCTTCTGATGCTTTTTATACATCAGGACAGCCCGCGTATACGGGCACTCGGGGTTCCCTTATCACAGTTTCCTGCATTGTAAAGTTTTCGCGCCTGCTGCGCCCCGTAGGGCCTGGAATCGTGTCTCAGATTCCATCTCCGGGCTCTTGCTCCCACAACCCGTACCGATGACAGGCTTGTTGGGCCATTACCCCAACAACTACCTAATCGGCCGCAGATCCATCCTAAGGCGCCGCAACTTTTAATTAAAGAACATTCCAGTCTCTCTAATCTATGGAGTATTATCCCCAGTTTCCCGGGGTTATCCTCCGCCTTAGGGCAGGTTATCCACGTGTTACTGAGCAGTCCGCCGAGGGTCTTAACCCTCTCAACTCGCATGGCTTAATCGAACCCCGATAGCAGTGACCTCTGGCAGGATCAACCAGAATTATTATTTTTTGAAGATACTTTTCACTTCGGCACACTATCATTTTTCACTAAATCACAAAAGGAATCAGCGGTTACTAAACAGATTTCCGCATTGCCAGTGCCAACGTCAGAACCGACGCTTACATCTATAAGCGATTTCGGCTCCCCATCAAAGAATCGAGGTAACATTATTGGTTTTATTCACTTATAAAACCAACTCTTTTGTTGCCCCGCAAAGTTCCGGACTTCTGCAAGTCTGAAATGTTCAGACTTCTCTAAATCCACTACTTTTTTTATTCCGCAGATATTCCGGCGATTTTACATTTAAGGCCCTTTCGTGCCTTTTTCACCTGAATACTTCGGCCTTACAATGTGGTCTTTTGCAACTTATAAACCTTCCCTATTTGTTGCACATTT
>NZ_JAGGMM010000004.1 GCF_017875315.1 Methanomicrobium sp. W14 | reverse complement strand
CTGAATACTTCGGCCTTACAATGTGGTCTTTTGCAACTTATAAACCTTCCCTATTTGTTGCACATTTCCAACAATATTGCACGCACACACCACCCACAATAACCGTTATCTGAAGGTTTTTTACTTAAATTTCCCACATCGCGCAAATCGCAATTCGGACTATGCAAAAAAGAAAGGATAAAAAATACAGGTCAGGGCAAAGAAATAAATTTTCACTTGCGCCGTCTTTCAAGCTCTGCAATAACATCCGAGAACTCAACATTGCACCCGCGGAGGGCAAGCATCAGGTGAAAAAACAAATCAGCGGCTTCATAGACCTTCTGCTCATAGTCATCGTTTTTTGCGGCTATTATAAATTCCGTTGCCTCCTCGCCGACCTTCTCCAAAGCCTTGTCAATCCCTTTTCTGTGAGTCAGAATATCAACAACATAACTCTTTTCAGGAGGATTTTCCACCCGGGTACAAATAGTATTCCAGATTTCCTCAAAAATATCAGTATTCATTTACCTTCACAACCTTCCTCGTAAAAAATTTCTCCAATTTCCTTCCTAAAATACCTGCGTGTAAGAATACGTGCTTTTTCAACATTGCACCCGTTTTTACCGATTGCAATACCTAAATCAGATTTGCTTTCAACGTAAACATTGAGCTTATGGGATTCCTCGTCGGCCCTGACATCCCCAATATGAGCAGGTTTGAAGATATTTTCAATAAAACCTTTTATATCGCTGTTTTCTTCAACCATCTCTATTCTTTTGCCAAGGATTTTCTGAAGTTTTTTTATGTTCACGCCGTCTTTTCCTATCGCAAACCCCATATCACCCTTTTTTATAACATATATTATTCTGTCATATGTATCATCCATAACGCAGTCAAGTGCAGTTGATTTTGTGACAATTCTCAACTCTTCAATATATCTTCTCTCTTTAAATCCAATTGTCGATTGCATTCATTGCTCTGGTATTGTATTGACATCTTTTTCATTAAATCTGTTGGCATATTTTAATATGAAGCTAAAACAGATGCAGGCAGCCCACCCCGCCTTTCCTGAAGGACTTTTCATATAACGACCTTATCTCGTCAATACGTTTTGTGCAGTGCGAAGGCGCAAGATAAAAAATCCCCGAAAGAGATTTCAGATCACAGTCAGATACGTCATGAAGACCACCTATAAGGCCATAGACAGAACCATGATTTCTCACAAAAGAAAGAATATTTTCGATATGAGGATGCGAACAGCCTGAAACGACAACAAAGCCGTTTTTCGATCTCATAAAAAGGGACTGTTCAACAGTTTCATCTCCAAGCGGACCTGTTGAAAAAATCCCCGGAACAATCTCTTCATATGACTTTACGATATGCAGATCACTGTTTTCTGATAGGTAATCAAGAGTCTCACCTGAAAAAGAGGAAAGTGCATAAGATTTTATTTTTTTGCCCTGATTATTAAGTTTTTCAATTACGGAAAGACCACCGTTATGGTCCCAGTGATCATGTGACAGAAAAACTGCATTTATCTGGTTTTTACCGATACCTGCCACGGAAAGGTTGTTGTATAATATCTCAGTTTTGGCGCCTGTATCAAACAGTATACCCTGCCCTTCAATAAAGCATGAAAACCCGAAATCGGGAATAAAACTTTTGTCAAAACACAGGTTATTGTAAACTTCAGTTATCCTAAACATCAAAAGAATTGTTTAAGGCCTGATTATGCTTTATACCTTTTATTTTTTTAAAACTAAAAAGAGTTGATAATTTGTCAGCATATCTTATCGCAGACGATATCAATAACACCGTTTTTGACATTGCTGACACTCTGCCCCGCATGAACCATACAAGGCAGTTTTATTGTATTTTCATTATCACCAAAGCATATGCGCACAATCTCCGGCTGGACGTCAATATATGGCATAGTAATGACATCAACCGGAAGCCTTGCCGTCACGTATACTTTATCAGGCCCCTCAAGAACCTCATATTCCAGTTTTTCACTGTTGGCCTTTTCAGAACCGTCCATCTGAAAAATGCGGGGAGGCTCATCGCCACTATGACCTGAAATTATTGTGCACCCTACAAAACGTGCATTCTCATCGAATGGGAGACTGCTTATTATATCCTCCATAACTTTTGCAAGGTTCTTAAATACGTCGTCGTTTGGTTCGTTTGCCATTATAGTTCACACACCCTGTAAAGGTCGCCTGTTCGCTTCACGATACCTTTGGTCATAAGACTGTTCAAAGCATCAGACAACTCGGTTTCTGAGTCCTCAAAAAACTCCTCAAGAGATCCTATGTCCATTTCATAACCTGCCAATGCAAGTACTAAGTTTAACTCTGTCTCACTGTCTAATATTCCTTTGCAGGAGGTTTTTAATTCCCGGACTTTTTTGTCCAGGTCTCTTTCAAGATATTCCAAATCGGAAAGGAGATTCTCACGGGATCTCAGCAGAGCCTGGATTTTTCGGATTTGTTCAAATATGTGCCCGGAGTTATCCTTTTCATCACCCTTATTTCCGGGGATATGCAAAGATACTGAAGCGGCCCCATCCTCAAGATTTATCATTACCTGAAAGTCGTGTGAAAGATAGTAATACTTCCTCCTGTTGATATCGCTTTTGTATTCAAGTATCTTTTCCCGCTCCATCATCTGGAGATGCTCAATAACAGCCTTGGGACTTATCATAAGCCTGTCAGAAATTTCTGTAACAAAACAGGGTTTTTGCCGCAAAAGCTGAATTATTCTCCGGCGGTTTTTATTGCCGAGAATATCGAGCATGCGGGAGACATCTTCACCCTCCAGCATATATACCTAAAGTTAGTATTCAAAATATAATAATATTATCTAACTTGACAATCTGTAATTAGGTGCCTCATCAGTGATAAGAATATCATGAGGATGACTTTCAATCTGCCCTGCGGACGTAATTTTTAGAAATCTGCTTTTTTCTTTCAAATCTTTAATAGTCGCAGATCCGGTGTAGCCCATAGCGGATTTAAGGCCGCCGACAAGCTGGTAGATTACCTCGGAAACAGAACCGACATAGGGTGTCGCTCCTTCAATTCCTTCGGGAACATACTTGTTCTGCCCGATATTCTTCTGGAAATACCTGTCGCTGGACTGGCCTCCGGTCATCACACCAAGTGAGCCCATGCCGCGGTACTGTTTGTACCTGCGTCCCTTTATTGCTATCACTCGTCCAGGAGCTTCATCTGTCCCTGCAAAAAGGCTTCCCATCATAACGCAGTCAGCTCCTGCCGCAATGGCTTTTGCAATGTCACCGCTGTACCTGATACCGCCGTCTGCAATAACCGGCAAATCACACTCGCGGGATACTTCAGCAACAGAAGCAATTGCGGTAATCTGCGGAACACCCACACCTGCTACAACCCTTGTCGTGCATATGGACCCGGGGCCGATACCGACCTTAAGCCCGTCTACAGAATCCGCAAGTTCTTCCGCTGCTTTTCCTGTAGCGATATTACCCGCAATGACATCACAGGATACGGATTTTTTCATCTCCTTTACGGACCTGACAACATTCAGGTTATGACCATGGGCGCAGTCGGCAATAAGAGCATCAGCACCGGCATCATCCAGCATCTTCGCCCTCTTCAGATCAAAAGGACCTACAGCTGCAGCAACACGGAGATTTCCGTCGTCATCCAGATTTGCATTAGGGTACTGCTGTTTCTCAAGAATATCCTGCATTGTGATTATACCGATAAGGGAACCAGAAGAGTTTACAACAGGAAGACGCTCAACCTTGTTTGAATACATAACCTCAAGGGCGTCTTCAATTTTAACAGGCTCCTGAACCGTTATCGGGCTTTTGGTCATGACATTTTTTATATTCTCTGATGAACGGGAGGGAATTATTCCCCGGAGGTCACGCCTCGAAACGATTCCTATTATCTTTCCGCCTTCCATTACCGGAAGACCGCCGATGTTTCTCTCTTTCATCAGGTTATCAACATCAGAGACTGTTGCATTGGACTTCACAGTTAAAACGTCACGTTCGATGAAATCCCCGGCCTGCTTGACAAGTAAAACCTCATCAACCTCGCGCTCGGCCGTCATGTTCCTGTGCAAAACGCCTATGCTCCCGGCACGTGCAAGTGCAACAGCCATATGAGACTCCGTCACGGTGTCCATCGCCGCTGATACGAGGGGTATTGTAAGGTTTATATTCCTTGAAAAACGTGAATTGACATTGGCTTCACTTGGCTCAACGGAGGACGCCGCTGGAATCAACAGAACATCGTCAAAAGTGTAACCGGTTTTCATGTTCAGTTTTTCAGTATACATATAAATTATTCACCTGACCATAGCCATAGCTTTTTGCACTAACTCCTCTCTGATAACTGCACTGCGGTCCCCCCCGCACACCATACCCCTTACACCGATAATCTCAGGATTTATCTTCTTTAATACAGTAAGGTCATTAAATTTAAGAGAACCTGCAAGCGCGGTTTTTAAACCAAGTTTACGATTATTTTCAGTAAATTTAGCGAGTTCTTCTTTATTAAGAAAATCAAACAGACCTTTGCCGTCTTTTACAGCTGTGTCTATCATTGCCACATCAGCACCGGCCTTCGCGGCAATAGGTGCCATATCAAAAGGAGAAATTGAGTCTACACGGCCGGAATCAGCATAAGCTGCCGCCACAACAATCTTTTCTGGGAATCTCCACTTAACGGCCTTTGTTACATCGCGTATAAAATCAAACGCTTTTTCCTCCCCGTCAAACTTGAGACCGACTTTTATATAATCCGCCCCCGCGCAGGCAGCACCAAACGCAGCCTGGGAGGCTCCCCCGGGCAGAAACCCGAAATCTCCGATAGCTGCACTGACCGGCTTTTTGCTCATATTTTTTATTTCCGAAATAACCCATGGAAAATTCGCACCAAGGGAGCCCTCAGAAGGCTTTTTTACATCAATTATGTCAGCTGAAAGCGCATACCTGGCTTCTTCTGCGCTTGACGGACTAACTAGCAAATCCATACTTATTTTTTAGCATTTCACATAATTAGTGATTTTTATATCTATGCATCGGGATAAACTGCAAATACCACTTCTTACCGGTTCTCAGGAACCGGCATATACGATGAACGCCTTAAAGCCAGGGGCAAAAAACTGATTTTCAAAAAAATATTCTGCCCCCCTTTCCCCTCTATTCCGTGTAATCATCAACCACAACAAAGAAAGTATCCAATGATACAAAATTCCAGTATTGTCCGGGCAATTGTCAAAATATTAATTTCTTTATAAAATAGACCGTTTCAAAACCACAATTATTTGTATTCATTACGAGATATAATAACATGGCAAAAATTCAGGTGTTTTATTTATGAAAATTTTTCTCGCCGTAGACATTCTCAACGGAAATGTCGTCCACGGCTATAAAGGAAGACGCTCTGAATACCGCCCACTGGACTGGGGCATTGCAAAGTCCACAGTCCCCTGCAAATATATACAGGAAATGGGCGCAAAGAACGTTTATTTTGCTGATCTTAACATGATTGAGGGGACAGGAAACAATAACAGTGAAATCCTTGCATGCAGGGGTCTGACCGGCACCGCAATAATCAACAGGGGTGCAAAAAAACCTGAAGACGCAATAAAAGAAAACTGGCTTAAAAGTGTTATCAGTTCAGAGACCTGTACAGAGGAACAGAAAAATTTCCCCACGGGCTCCTTTGATTATTTCAGCATAGTCGTCAGGGACAAAAAAACATACCCGTCAAAAAAATTACCTGCAGAAGTTTTTTCAGCCTGCAATGAATGGAATTTCAACGGCGGCATCGTAATGAACCTGTCAAGCGTCGGGTCTGAGGACAGGATGGGAGGTCTGGATATCGAAAGTATAAGGAAATCCTATTCAAAGGAGCTTCTATACGGAGGAGGGGTATACGACATGGAAGACCTGAAACGTCTTTACGATGCAGGTTACGACGGTGCTATAATAACGACCGCTGTTCATAAAGGCAGAATTCCAAAGGAAATTCTGGCGGAAGGAGAAATATGCTGGTAACGGTTGAAGGTATTGACGGAAGCGGAAAATCCACCCTTCTACAGGGTCTTGCAGAGAAATTAAAGGATTTAAACCCTGTATTTACACGGGAACCCGGAGCAACATGGATAGGAGAACAGGTAAGGCGAGGGATAAAGGAGAAAATAAATCCGGTTGCAGAGGCTCTCCTCTTCGTGGCAGACCACGCGGCGCACCTTGACACTGTCATTAGACCTGCCCTGAAAGAAGGAAGGCTTGTTGTCTCAGACAGGTACACGGACTCAAGATACGCATACCAGTCCGAAACCCTGAAAGGTCTTGTGAAAGACCCAAAAAAATGGCTTGAGGACATTCACAACGGCTGGACGATATCTCCCGACCTGACGTTTCTCCTGATGCTTCCCGTAGAAGAGTCGCTTGAAAGAATAAACGGCAAAAATATTGAAAAAGAGCATTTTGAGTGCAGGGCGGTACTTGAAAATGTTCAGGCAAATTACCTTGAACTGGCTGAAAAAAACCCCGAACGCTTTATAGTAATCGATGCAAAAAAGGACAAAAAAGAGATTTTGGACTTTGTTTCAGAGATTATACGTAAAAAATCAAAAATAGCCCGTATTAATTAATTTTATGGAGTTTTCCAATGGCTACACAAAAAATCCTGATTGTAAATGATGATGTTTCGGATGCAATCGTAACCAAAGCTATCCTTAGAAAGAACAATTTTGAAGTCTCCGGCATCATCATAGATGCACTTGACGCAATACAACAGGCAGGCTCGGAAAGACCTGATCTCGTCCTTATGAAAATAGGAATATCGGGCAGTGCCAGCTCAATAGAGGCTGCCTCCAAAATTATAGAAAACTACAGGGTGCCTGTTATGTTCATTGTCGGCGACAATGACATTTCGCTTTTAAAAAGGATCAAAAAGCTCAATAACCCGGTAGTTGTCCTCAAGCCCTTCAGCGAGGCCGAACTCATAAAATCAGTGACTCTCGCCATAAACAGGCATATAGCTGAAGAGAAGATGCGCCAGAGCAGAGACGAGGCAAACATAGACCCTGCCGAAACCGGCCTTAACAATATCCCGGCTCCTGCAATCACAATAAACAAAAGAGGAGCTATAACGAGGATAAATAAAGAAATGGAATTTTTCACGGGCTTCAGAAAAAACGAACTTATCGGCAGAAAATTTCTCTCGCTTATTGATACAACCGAAAAGAACAGTGGTGATGAAGACATCAGGATTTGGCCTGACAAAGTCCTTATAAAACTTTCAAACGGCAAAACACAGAGAGTGTCCATATTTACTGGTTTTCTTGAGAGTTTCGGGGACAATTTCGATGAGCAGATACTGGTATTCAAAAAAGAGACAGGAGAAGTTGAATTTGCAGTGAAGGATATAGATGTAATCTTTGCAAAAGTACTCAACTCCCTTGATGATATAGTATTTGTCCTCAACACCGAGATGGAGATTACCCACTACAACCAGAAATTCGCTATTTTTGCAAAACGCCTTTCCATGAGCAAATTCCAGCTTTCACGTCCTGTATATGAAATCCCGCAGTTCTCCAAAATCGCAAATGTAAACGTATACGAAGAACTGTTCAAAAATGCAAGGGAAGTAAAACAGGTCAGAAAATACGGCAGCGGCAAAGACTGCATGTATATGCTTTTTAAGTTTATCCCTCTTGAAACAAATGGCAAAACTTCTCATATGATAACCGTTATGCGTGACATTACGGAAATGCAGGAGGCCAGGCAGAAAACAGGCGTGATATACGACGAATTCATGAAAAACAGAACCCTCATAAAAAATATCCATACGGCAATAGGAGATATCAGGACAGCACTTTACGGCATAGTGAAATACGTCGAAAAGAACCCGGACAAGTTGAGGGACAGTGAATTTCAGCAGGTTGCAATGCTTACGAGGCATGCGGAAAAAAAACTGCTGGTATTCGACAATGCATGGTCAAAATATGAAACCCAGCTTAATATGCTACAGATGAATGCAAAATACAAATTTGATAAAAAATAAGCAAACGCAACATATTTTTCAAAAATTTTTTAAAATGATTTATCAGGGCAATTTTTATTACTGCCAGCGCGGAAGCGACGACAGGTATGTTTTAACCATTATTTTCGCTTTGTCCAAGGGCATATTAAGTCCTTTTGCCATAGCGGGTGCATATTTGGATACGGCCTCATCTATTGTCATGTCAGGTTCGATGAATTTTCCGTTCCGGTAGCAATAAGTGCAGTACTCCATTGATTTTGAGCCATCAGCTTCAGTCCCGAACTCCTCATCGTTTTTCATAGGCATCCCGCAGCTTTCACATAAGGGAATATCTCTTCCCGCCCACCTTTTTAGACCAGACAACTGTTCCTTTGAAAACGCAACAGCATTTTCCACCGGGATTTCAAACATTTCAGACATTATCGCACCACCTTTTTCAGCCATCTCATCGATTGTGATATCAGGTGCGGTGAACTTTCCGTTCCGGTAGCAGTAGGTGCAGTACTCCATTGATTTTGAGCCGTCAGCCTCAGTCCCGAAGTCTTCTTCATTTTTCATAGGCATCCCGCAGCTCTGACAGATTCCATTTTTCATATTTTTGTTCATCTCCTTTTTTCAAGACAGTCACAGACTGGTTAATCCTCCTGTTTAAGCATAAAAGTTAATAAAATATTCCCGCAGGGTGTGAAAGTGACAGTTTTAGAATTACATAGATGTTATGAGATAATAGTTGCATGAATTGTCTAAAACATTCGTATTCAGATCACTTAGAATACTTAATACAATGTAACCAAAAAGCATACTTCTACGAAAATTGTGTTTTATAGAATAATTAATAGTCTAGATGTTTTTTTAAACAAAGTGCAATAATTTACTTTCACACCGCTAGACATATATTTAAATAAGATCTTGTGGAAATAGACCGTTTGAGGGAATTACTTTTTGGCAAATGAAATTTCTAATTTAGATAATCTAACTGAAATAAAAGAGTTAGGAAAAGACAAATTTATCTTTGATCTAATCTATCAAAGACACCTTAGAGAGCTTGAAAGGCTAAATTCATTAGATAATAAAGCTAGTAATACTATCTTATTTGTAGGGATTATATTCAGCTTATTTTCAGCTGCCTTAGGAATTTCAACAAATAACTGGTTGTTTTTTAATGGAGAGTATATAGTATCTTTAGTTTCTAGATTCTCACTAATATTTGGAATATTATGTTTAACTGTATCAATAATCTGCAGTATCAAAGCATATTGCATAAAAACATTAGATGATGTTCCCAATACACAAAATCTTATAACAAAATATGCCATGGATTCATCAATTAACTACAAAAAATTAATAGGAACAATTGGTACAGAATTGTCCAAAACAATAAAAGATAACAGTGAAATAATAAACAAAAAAGCAGACTTCATTAAATATAGCCTTTTCATGTTTGGTATAGGAATGATTTTAATACTATCATTCATATTTGAGGTATTATTACTAAAATGACTACACCAGGCAAAAGAAAGGAAAAACAACCACCAAAACCTACATGGGGTGAAGGTGATAATTCGCTCAGAGAGCAAATTAAAAGCAAAAAGAAAGAAGAGAAAGATCAAAATGACAGAAGATAAAGGAAATAACCAAAAAAATACATCTCCAAAACCTCCTTCTTCACAATGGGGACAAGGAGACAGTTCACTTCGCGATCAAATTAAAGAAGGAGCTAATTATGGCAAACGACGATAAATGTAATAAAACGTCATCTCCTCCTCCACCTTCTCCAAAATCTTGGGGAAAAGGCGATCCAGACCTTCGTGTAAAACGTGAACTTGGTGAAGATAACAAAAATCATTGCGATAACTAAAACCAGAAAAAATATACGAGAAGATTTTTTAATAATATGAAAAAAATTATTAATTCTTATGGATAGTCACAATGACGTCATCTGAAAGCGTCAGGACATCCACCTTCTCGCCTGCGACACTGTTTGAATAGACAGGCTCAAACGAGTTCTCCAGAACTTCCGTTTCAACGCCGTCAAGGACAACCGTCTTCGGGGGGTTAACCTTTTCTTCCTCTGAAAGGTTTCTTATTGCATTCATGTATGCATTGGCCTGCTTTCTGAACTTAGGCCCGATGACACCGAAGTTGAACTTTACGTCAGACACGGATTTTATAAGTTTTGGCTTCTCGCACTTCCACTCAAGGTCTGCATTAAGAGCTGAAGCTGCATCCCCCCCGTCGTTTATCCTGTAAGGGGAGTAGACCACAACATGACCGAGAGGTGCGTTAAGTGCAAGACCGGAATCGTGCTTGTAGCGGCGGACTTCAGAAACCACTTTTGCCAGAAGGTCACCCTCTTCTCCTGCCAGGGCATCCTCAAAGTCAAGGTTGACCCATGACTGCTCGTGAACACTCTTTCCTGCAAGTATACTATAGCATTCCTCGGCAAAGAAAGGTGTAAAAGGTGCAAGCATCCTGCAAAGTGCATCTATAGAAGTTCTCAGGGCGTATAGTGCACTTCCACGGCCTGTTCCGTCACCGTAAAGGCGGCCCTTTACAAGTTCGATGTAGTTGTCGGCGAAAACTTCCCTTGCAAACTCGCGTATCGAACCGACTGCACCGTTGAAGTTGTACGTATCAAGGCACTCCGTAACAGTCTTCTCCGTTTTGGAGAGCTTGTCCATTAACCAGCGGTCAGCAAGAACGGATGCTCTGTCGTCCTCCGGCTCTCCCTTCTCAAGCTGCATCATTGCAAAGCGGCAGATATTCCACATTTTGGTCTGGAAACGGGATGCTGCGATGACATCGTTCCAGCTGAAGACGATGTCCTGTCCTGTTGCCGCACCGCTTGCACTCCACTGGCGGAAAGCGTCGGCCCCGTAGTCTTTCAGGACGTCCTCCGGTGATATTACATTCCCCCGGCTCTTGGACATCTTGAAACCGTCGTCACCGAGAACCATACCGTTTACAAGAATCTCCTCCCAGGGAGGAAGCCCCGTAATGGCACCTGCACGAAGGATAGTGTAAAATGCCCATGTCCTTATTATATCATGTCCCTGCGGGCGGATCTGGGCAGGGAAAAGGTCAGGAGTCTTTGTACCGTCCCAGCCTGTGACATTCAAAACCGAGATGGAGGAGTCCATCCACGTATCAAGGACATCCTTCTCGCCAATAAACTCATTCGAACCGCACCTGGGACACGGCCTCTTCGGCCTGTCAACGGTCGGGTCAACAGGAAGGTCCTCTTCATCAGGAAGGATTACCTCACCGCATTTTTTGCAGAACCATACCGGTATCGGTGTTGCAAAAATTCTCTGCCTTGAAATGCACCAGTCCCACTCCATCTGCGAAGCCCAGTTCTCGAGGCGGGACTTCATGTGCTCAGGCGTCCACTTTATTTTATCCGCAGACTTCAGAATTTCGTCGTTGTGGACTTTGACAAACCACTGGCGCTCGGAAAGGATTTCTATAGGAGTCTTGCACCTCCAGCATGTGCCGACACGCTGGTCAAGTGACTCCTGGCGCTTCAGGATGCCCTGCTCCTTCATATCCGAAAGAATAGCCTCGCGGCATTCTGCTGAATTCATCCCGGAATATTTTCCTGCAATGGACGTCATCCTGCCCGAGCGGTCAATAGCCTTTCTTAAATCAAGCTTGTGCTGCTTCCACCAGTGAACATCCTGCTTGTCACCGAAAGTACAGATCATAACGGCACCGCTTCCAAAAGCGGGGTCGACTGCCTCGTCCTTTATCACCTTTACATCATGACCGAAAAGAGGCACTTTCAGCGTCTTTCCTGCAAGATCTTTGTACCTTTTATCATCAGGATGCACTGCAACCGCAACGCAGGCAGCCAGAAGTTCCGGGCGTGTCGTCGCTATCTCCAGACCGTCGAAATCAAAGAAGTTTAATTTTGTGGTCCTGTCCTCGTATGAAACCTCGGCAAAAGCAATGGCGGTCTCACAGCGGGTACAGAAATTTACAGGATGCTCACTCTGGTAGATGTCACCCTTTTTGTACATCCTGAGAAAAGACAACTGTGTCTTTTTGTAGTACTCGGGCATCATCGTAATGTACTCGTTTGACCAGTCGTTTGAAAACCCGCAGCGCCACATCGTCTTGCGCATTTTTTCGATGTTCTGCAGGGTCAGCTCCCTGCACATCCTGCGGAACTCTTCTCTGGGAACGTCGTTTTTGGTGATTCCGTTAAGCTCCTCGACCTTGACCTCGGTAGGAAGGCCGTGGCAGTCCCAGCCCTGAGGAAACATAACATTGTACCCGCACATTCTCTTGTAGCGGGCGATGAAATCGATATAGCACCAGTTGAAAGCGTTTCCTATATGGAAATTTCCGGTCGGGTATGGCGGCGGCGTATCAATTATAAACTGCGGTTTTTTGGAGTGTCTGTCAAAATAATAGTTCTCCTTCTTCCATGTATTCATCCACCGCTCTTCAACCTCAATAGGATCATAATTTTTTGGAATTTCCTTTGGCTGAGACATATTCCCTTAAATTTTGTTTCTGGTATGACATATAATTGATTGAAAAGTCCCGGATGGGCAAGCCAGGCTAACGTCTTTTAAAAAGAATTTCAGAAAAAAACTTCCTCCACGGATAAACCTGAACTTAAAAAAACGGCATACGAAGTGCAGTATTACTTGCCGGATTCTGCCACTTTTCTCCTAAGAATTCAAACACCTTTGGTTATAATAAATAAGAAACACATAGTTATCTTTGTTTAATATGACCTGCCGTGGCGACATGTATCTCGTGCTTATCCTTTCTGTAGCGGCAGTAATAATAGGACCTTTAATAAGCCCCCCATGGATTCTTGCAGGAATAACAATTCTTATCTGTGCAGTTTTTTATCTTCTGAAAGACGCCAGGTACCCGGCAATAGGGCTTAGTATCGTTGCACTGCTCTACGGGGCAGAGATGATATCCCTGATGGTCTTTCTGGGGACAATTGCAATTGTCATGATGGGTGAAGCGGTTTACAGAATATGCCCGTATAAAAAATACAGGTTTTTTTTGTACATTATCGCTGCATCGGCCTCGTCCATTATAGTTATGAAATATCTCAGCTACAGCAACGTTTTAATTCCCTTAACCGGAATAATCGTTGCGCTGATGCTGAAATCCATCCTCTACAAACGCGAGGACGCGATTATGATCGAGTGCATAGGTGCCTGCATGACGATGTACCTTTTTGAGGATATCAGCTATACTGCAAACATAAACCTGATTATCCTTGCAATTGTCATCTCTTTCGCTTTCGGGCTTATTTCATACAAAATGAAGGCTGCCGATTTGTCCGGTCTTTTCAGCGCCGCCCTTATGGGGATTCTCATAATAGTCTTTGCCGACATTACTTGGTTTTTTGTAATGCTCACCTTTTTTATCCTAGGTTCGGGATTTACAAAGTACAAGTATGAGAAGAAGAAAGCAGAGGGAGTTGCAGAGTCACGCGGAGGCGTCAGGGGTTTTCTGAACGTTTTTGCAAACGGGCTTATATCACTGTGCGCAGCAGTTCTTTTCGGAATATACCAGGACAACGTGTTTGCGGCGGTTTTTATTGGAAGTGTCTCCGCTGCAATGGCCGATACAACCGCAAGCGAACTTGGAATGCTCGGAAAAACCCCGTACCTGATAACAACCCTTGAAAAGGTTCCGAAAGGAACAGACGGCGGGGTGACGCTTTTCGGTGAAATTGCAGCGGTCACAGCATCAGTTATCCTTTGTGCTATCTCATATTTCCTAAACGTTGCAACATTAGGTATTGCTATTGCAGGCATAGCCGCAGGTTTTGTAGGAACAAACGTCGACAGTCTCGTGGGGGCTACTCTTGAAAGACGCGGAATCCTGAAAAATACAGGCACAAACTTCATATGTACATTATCCGGCGGAATAACCGCGGCTGTGCTTTACCTGTTCCTGTTATGAAAAAGTTTATTTTGCGGTTTCACTTTTGGATTAGCTTTTGGATTAACTAACTGAAGTCCTGAATCTACGGGATAAGAAAGATAAGACCTTTTTAAAACAGATTATTATTAAAGAAAATGCCCCGATAGATTATCAGGATAAAACCACGTAAGAATCAAAAATGAACAGATTAATTCAAAAAAGATATGGACTTTGGATATTCTGCTTAATACTATTATGAATACTTGTACCATCTGCCCTTTTCGTCGTATTCACCCTGTGTTTCAGTCATTCCGGGGCCGGTTACTGTTTTAACGTCCATCAAAACGTCCCTGTAGAACACGGCCTTGTATACAAGAAACAGGGCTGTAAAAAGCAGTGTCCCTATGAAGGATATCACTGAAGTGACAAATACCCCGTAATCACCTATCATACCAAAGAGAATTTCCGGATTCTGGGCAAGGCTGTTTAATTCGGTTTCATTCATTGTCAGAAGAGGTTCAAACTGGTCTGCAAGGATGCCTGACCACACCATGGAAATACCTGTGAAAAGGACAAGCATTACAAGAATTAGAACTGCATAAAATCCCAGGATCTGGACAGGACGTGCAAAAGATGCCTCAAGGCTTCTTTTTATGCACTCAAAGACCTTTTTATCTTCGAATATTGCTGCGGTGTCGTAAAAAAACACCACCAGCAAAAGCGGCAGGAAGAATATGATGAACACCGACGCCAGCAAAAGCGAACTGGATGCACCTGAGATAAGAACAGGCATTGTAACTATAAGCATGAACAAAAACGCCGCCGACATAATAAGGACAGTCGGGAGAAGAACACGGAAATATCCGGAAATTCCCTGCTTCACGAAATTTCGGAAAGAGTAATCGTCCGTTTTTACTGCCCCGTAAACTCCTGCAATAAAAAGAGGCATCACGACAAGAGAGAAAATGACAACTCTTTCGGAATAAAATGCCCCTTCAAGGCCTGAAAAAGCAAAATGAATACCGGCCGCAGAAAAAAGACCGGCAAGTATTCCCGGAATCCATAATACAGGATGCCCCAGAAGGACCAGGGCTTTATGGAGAGACTGAAATCCCATTTTCAGCGGTTCCTCGGCATTGCAACAATTTCGCGCACCTGGAGATCAAAATATGACGCGGTATACGAAGGCTTTACAACACACACAGTATCACAGCCCCCGGTCGTCCCGCCGCAGGCAATTATTTCCTCGTCAGGCGACACAAAGCCCTGGTCGGCTGCTATAAGAGTGCATTCGACAGCAACCTTGAGGCCGACCGCAACTGTCCTGCGAAGAGTCTCTGCAACAACCTCGGTCCTTGAGGAGCCTCCAAGTTTACTGTTTCCGGATATTGCCCTTTCAAGACCTGAAAGCGCGTGTGTCCCCTTTATAACGCGGACACCCTCACCCTCAAGTTTTTTTGCAAGGTCTTGCGGGAACTCCCATACGCCGGGAGCTGAAAAGCCGACCACGTGAGTTACGACAATCAGTTCAACGTCAGGACCCGACAACGCCTTTTGAAACTTTAGTGCCGACCTGCCCTTTGAACTTGCAACGACAACCTTTTTTATACCGGTTTCAGCCGCTCTTTCAGCAGCAAACTTCGCCGCGTCCGCGGTGTTCTCAGGACCCGGATTTTCGAAGTAGTATGTTTTCCTCGATATATAGCTCATGAATACAGATTATGTTCTTTTGTCTGATTTATTTATCCCAAAATGAGATTCCCCTTTTACACCGGGCAGTAAAAAAGATCACTCCCATTAAATGAAAATCATTTATGAGTCAAATGCCAAATATGAAACTGAAATATCTTTTACCTTTAAAGGAGGATTACTGCCATGATAAACCTAGCAATAGCAGGAAAGCCAAATTGCGGCAAGTCTACCTTTTTCTCAGCTGCAACCATGGCTCCTGCCGAAATAGCAAATTATCCGTTTACAACGATAGATGCAAACAACGGTGTCGCTTATGTGCGCATAAACTGCGCATGCAAAGAACTTGGAATACAGAACTGCCCTGCCTGCAAAGACGGGGTCAGGTTTGTCCCGGTCGGCCTTATCGACGTTGCCGGACTTGTCCCTGAAGCGTACAAAGGGCGCGGACTTGGAAACAAATTTCTTGACAACCTTAGGGAAGCCGATGCAATTATTCACATAATCGATGGAAGCGGCTCAACGGATGAAGAGGGAAATCCGGTTGAAAACGGCTCACACGACCCTGCCTCTGACATAGGATTCGTAGAAGAGGAGATGAAAATGTGGGTATACGGTCTTCTGGAGAGAAACTGGCATAAAATACAGCGTTCTGCACAGCAGAAAAACTACTCGATAGAAAACACGGTAGCCGATCAGCTCGCAGGGCTTTCTATGACCCCGGAGCACGTTGCAGAAGCGGTCAGAAGAACCGACATTTCCCTTAAAACCTGCACAGAGGAGGAGTTAATCAATTTCTGCGGTGTCCTGGTTGAGATCGCAAAACCGTTCAGGGTTGTTGCAAACAAGGCTGACTGCGCTTCAAAAGAGCTCCTTGAAAAACTTAAAAATGAGAATATCTCGTTTTCAAGTGCGGCAGGAGAGCTTGCCCTGAGAAAAGCGTCGGAGGCAGGTCTTATCTCATACGTGCCGGGAGACCCGGATTTCACAATAAACGAGCCCGAAAAGCTCAACAAACCGCAGAAGACAGGCCTGGACGCCATAAAAAAAGTCATGAATGAATTTGGCGGCACAGGGGTTCAGCAGACAATAAACGGAATGGTCTTCGACCTTTTAGACATGATAGTAGTATTCCCTGTCGAAGACGAGAACAAGTTCTGTGACGGAAAGGACAGAATACTCCCCGATGCATACCTGATGAAACGCGGGTCCACACCGCATGACCTTGCGTACCATATTCACTCCGACATAGGCGACGGATTTTTGTACGCAGTTGACGCGAAGACAAAAATGCGCATAAAGGAAAACCATATCCTGAAGTCAGGCGATGTCATAAAGATAGTGTCGACAAAAAAATAAATACAATATAATCACATTTTAAGAGAAACTTTCAGTTTGAAAGAAGTGTCCTACTCAAAATCTATTTATATTTATAAACTGATTATTCTGTTACCATGGGCGCAGAAGTCTACCAGGCACAGGTTATAAAAAATTTCTTTGAGACGATAACCGGTACCGACAGGAACCTGACCCGGATTTATATGTGTGTTGTAAGCCTTGCAAAGCTTCGCATGGAATCTCCCGAGAAAATAACTCATTTAATGGATCAGATGCGCAAGAGCAAGCAAAAAAGGGAGCTTTCCATAGACATCATAGACTACGTCTGCACCTGTGCTATAGAAATGGATATGCAGAGCGTAAGCACGGCGTTCGGTGTTACAGAAATAGCAGGGATGGCTGACAGTTTTAACTCAATAAGTCTGGACTCACTCTGAACGAAAACCTTACAGTCAGGATTAGGTCCGGATTACCCACAATAGATAATATTACTTTTTTTCAGGAATTTTAAAAAATTACAGGCTGAAATTTTGGATTTTGACCATTTAAAATAATGATTTAAAAAAATGTAAGATTTATTGCAGATTTTCCCCGGGTTTTCCTTCAATTGAAGGAGTACCCTCAATTATGGTTTCTTTTCCCTTAAGATCAGACATTTTTTCCGCAAGAACCTCTTTTTCTTTTGAAAATTCTTCTATTATCTTAACTTTCCTTTCCCTGAGACTTTCGACTCTTCCTGAGGCATGTTCTATTTCTTTTCCAATCTCCTCATCCCTATCCTTAAGACCGGAAATCTTTTCAGCACGACCGGACGCGGAAACGGACTTTTCAAGAGATGATATTTCACCGTATATTTCAGAATACTTGTTGCAGATATCATAAACATGAGAGACAAACATCCCTTCAGATGAGAAGAAACGCTCTTCGGATTTATTCTTTACAAACCCTTTGTTTACGTCAATGTATCTCTTAATCTGCGGGTACAGAGAAAGGTACTCACTGCGAATCCTTTCAGCGTCCTTTTTTCCGGGCGACAACATGTAGTCGTCAAGAGAGAAAAGTTTCTTTGAAAATTCTATATTCCCGTCTTTTTCCGAGGCATAGATAATCTTTCTGAAAACATTTGAAACAGTTGCAACCGCGAGGTGATAATTGTCCTTCAGCTCGGATATTTCCTCTTTAAGGGATGAGATTCTTTCAATCTGCCTCTCGTACTCCAGATATTCCCTGCTTTTTTTGCACTCAGATATCTTTTCTGAAATCAGGGACTTTTCCTTATTTCCGGAATCAATACTCTCTTCAAGGCTTTTAATCTCGCCGGAAACCGCAAAATACTCAGAGTGCAGGGACCCGGTTTTTTCATAGGAATTTCTTACGCAGGATATCTTTTTTTTAGTATCCATTGCGGGCTTCATTTCTTTATTAAAGGAATTTATCTCGCGGCCGATAAGATCAACAGAGCTTTTTATATCCTTCATCTCTGACGGAAAAGCGGCATGGATATACTTGCCCTGCCCGGAGAGACATTTTCCTGCTGCCTGCACCACTGCCACAAGGGCCTTGTAGTATTCCTCGGGGTCATCGGGGAATTCGCCGGGAAGGCATTTTTCAAATGCAGATACGAATGCCGGAACAGATTTTTCGACAACTACTCTTACCCGCGGGGGGATATCGGCATCGTCCTCAATTTTAACCTTGGAAAGACTTTCAACCTTTTCTTTCAGCCCTTCGATTTCCCGGGATATTCCGCTTCTGGATTTTTCGCAGAACTCCTTAAGGCTTTTCTCTGTTTTTTCACCGGATACATCAAGATATCCAGAGATTTCCGCAAATTTCACGACACAGGGTCCGCTGTCCTCTTTAGAGAATAGTTTTTTCAAAAAACCTGCCATATTTCTGCCCTCATTTTTTTAAATTTAACTATTATACCCTTCAGTCGGTACCTGAGATCCTGCAGAGACGTTCAACGCCGTGAATCTCCTCAATCACATCTACAACCGGCCGGGGGACAAGTTTCTGCCAGTCACCGCCTGCAAGCATCCGCTTTCTTATCTCGGTTCCGCTGTGCGAGTCTCTTTCGTACATATCAGGCGATTCGACCTCTATTCTGCGCTCATGAAACAGCTGCACAACAAGAGGATTGCTTGAAAACACCCTCTGAAACGGGGGAGCCATAGACGTTACGTGCGCAACCCACAAAGCGTTTCTCTGCAAATCTTCTATGGGAATGACATAATACCGGCACGGGAGCCTGCCCTCAAGAGACCTTGTTATCATCATGATCCTCTCGCCTGCGGTAAACGGGTTGTTTATATCGTGGCTGAACTGCGCACTTCCTATTCCGATAATAATCTCGTCAACCTGTTTTGATATCCTCTCAAGAACAGACTGGTGACCGTTGTGATAAGGCTGAAATCTTCCGATATAAAGGCCTCTTTCTATATTCATCACTGTCCTCCTGCCATATTCGCGATAAGGGCGGCATACGCCCCTGCAGTGAACCCTGCATCAATGTTTACTACAGTCAGGACTGCGCAGGACTGCAACATACTCGCAAGGGCGGCTTCACCCCTTCCCATATACCCGTACCCGATACTTACCGGGACACCGATTACCGGCCTGTCGACAAGACCTGCAATTATCGTCGGAAGAGTCCCTTCGCGGCCAGCACACACAACAAAAGAATGAGCATCCAGGAGGTCTTTTACAGCCGGAAAGAGCCTGTGTATGCCTGCGGCCCCTGCATCATAGGCGGTTTTGACGACGCACCCCATCTCCTCTGCTATGACCTTTGCCTCCTCCGCAACGGCTATGTCAGAGGTGCCTGCCGTAATTATACCAACAATACCCCCGGTCTTTTCAGGCGGAGGCACTCTTGATACGACAAACATCCTGCCTTTCCTGTTGTATTCATAGGAATATGAATTCTCATTACAGAATTTTTCAAGGGATTCTGCCTGTTCAGGCAGAACCCTTGATGCAATGCATCTTCCTGAAGCTTCGGTTATTTTTCCGACAATTGCAAGAAGATGGTCAAGGTCCTTATTTTCGGCAAGAACGACTTCGGGAATGCCGCACCGGATATTTCTTCCTGTGTCAATTTTTGCACATTCCCCTATCATGTCAAGCCTGATTCCTCCAATCTTTACCTCTGCTTCCTCTACAGATATCTCACCGTTTTTGAAGCTTTCGAGTACACTTTTAAGAGTTTTGTTTTTACTCATACCGGATAACTAACATATGGTCAGAAGTCAAATAATAAGTATTGTCATGTCAATGAGCTATCTTGTATATATAGCTGTCTTCGGTGCAGCAGCTGTAGCCTACCTGTGGCTGCGGGACGCGAGAGTCTTTTACAGGACAGGTCTTGCAGGATACCGGAAATCTGCATATTACGGCGTTTTTTATACTGCCCTTTCTCTTACGGGAGTTTTATTCGCACTCCGGGGACTGGACCTGATAGGTCTTGGTCTTATACTCCTCGCGCTGTACCTTCAGGGAGGGATTAAAAAGGAAAAAAAACAGATCTGGTCTGAGAAATCCACGACGGCAGACAGAATTCTGGGAAAAGCTGAAAGGCCGGTCAGGAAGACCAGACAAAAATGAGTTTACAATAGCTGCAATCAGATTAAAGCCTGAATAAGGCTGTGATTTAAAATTATAAGCCCTGAACAGATACAAAAAAATACATGATACAACTGAAAAACGTTTAATAAAATATTTATTCCGAAAAATTATTTTTAAGGGATTATCTGACGGAGATTAAAAGGATGCTTCAGAAACCAAGGGGAACAAGGGATTTTCTGCCCAAAGAGATGGAACAGAGAAGAGATATAGAGATGCGTCTGAGGAAAGTCTCGGGAAAATGGGGATACAGGGAAATATGCACGCCTACATTTGAAAACCAGGAGCTTTACACTGTCCGCTCGGGTGAAGGCATTATAAAAGAGATGTACACATTCGAGGACAAAGGCGGACGCATGCTTGCATTAAGGCCTGAAGGAACGGCAGCCGTTTTAAGGATGTACGTAAACGAGGCAAAAGTCCTTTCAAAGCCCGTGAGATGGTGTTACCTTTCCGACTGCTACAGGTATGAACGTCCGCAGAAGGGAAGGTACAGGCAGTTCTGGCAGTTCGGCGCAGAACAGATTGGCGCCGACACTCCTGAAGGCGAAGCCGAAATTATTCTTCTTGCTTATGAAATGCTCAAAGCAACAGGCGTTACGTTCACTCTTCATATCGGTCACCTCGCACCGATGAAGCACCTTCTTTCAGACCTCCCTGAAGATGACAAAAAAGCGGTAATGGCCCTTTTAGACAAGAAAAACTTTGAAGACCTTAAAATATATCTTGAAAGACTCAAAAAAGAAGAACTTTATGATTCACTGAAATCTCTTATCGAATGCGAAACGATTGATGAGGCACTGAAAATCTGCGGTGACATGCCCGGCCGCGAGAGAATGGAGGACTTAATCAGAATTCTTGACAGCCAGGACATTGAATACAGGCTGAACCTTGGAATCGTAAGAGGCCTTGACTACTACACCGGTATGGTCTTTGAAGGATTTGCAGACAACCTCGGCGCTGAAAACCAGATAATAGGCGGCGGCTCATACCGCCTTGCACACCTTTTCGGGGGAGAAGACGTTGCTTCGTGCGGTTTCGGGATAGGTTTTGACCGCATAATGGTTTCATTAGGAGATTTCACTCCGAAAAAAGCACCCTGCGTTGCTGTGGTATATACTCCCGAAACCGCCTCGTATGCATTTTCGGCCGCAAAAAAATTTCGTGAGGGAGGTATTACAACAGAACTGAACATCCTTAAAAAAGGTATTGCAGCCCAGATGAAGCATGCGGCAAAGACAGCAGACTATGTCGCGGTTATAGGACAACGTGAAGCAGAAGCAGGGACCGTCACCCTGAAGAACATGGAATCGGGCGAACAGAAGGAGATCAAAGCAGAAGACGCCATATCAGAGGTGAGATAAAATTTGGAGTTGGCTGAACAGCTTGCTGAAAAACAAAGAAGTATAAGCGTTGCAGAATTTTTTGAAAAGAACAAGCACCTCCTCGGGTTCGACTCTCCTACAAGGGGAATAATTACTACTGTAAAAGAGGCTGTAGACAACTCCCTTGACGCCTGCGAGGAGGCTGAGGTCCTCCCTGATATCTACGTCGGAATTAAAAGGACGGGAAAAGACATCTACAGAATAATTGTAGAGGACAACGGTCCCGGAATCGTCCCAAAGCAGGTGCCTTTCGTTTTCGGGAAGCTTCTCTACGGGTCAAGGTTTCACCAGATAAAGCAGAGCCGCGGACAGCAGGGTATAGGAATAAGTGCAGCCGTTTTGTATGCCCAGCTTACAACAGGTGTTCCTGCTGTGGTCATCTCAAGAACCGGGCACAACTCAAAGGCAAACCGCTTTGAGCTGATGATCAAAACGGAATCCAACGAGCCGCAGGTCTTAAAGCACGAGGAGATAGAATGGGACAGAATGCACGGCACCCGTGTCGAAATAGAGTTTAAAAGCACACTTTCTGCAAAAAAAAGGCTTCTGGACTACCTCAGGTACACCGCGGTCGTAAACCCGCATGCACGAATAAAGACCGACATTGACGGCGAAAAATACAACTTTGAAAGGGCTTCGGAAGAGACGATAGTCCCACCGAAGGCTATTGCGCCCCACCCCCACGGCATTGAATTCGGGACACTAAAAAGAATGGCCGAGGCAAGCCACCTCAAACTTAAGGAGTTTTTAATAGAGGGGTTTTCAAGGGTGGGAAGCAAAAGCGCTGATGAAATTCTCGGGCTTGCAAATTTAAATCCTGAAAGAAAGGCATCAGGACTCTCATCGGACAACCTGAAAATACTTCTTGACGCGATGCAAAGTGTCCAGATACCCCCTCCACCGGCCTCGCAGTGCCTCTCACCGATAGGCGAGGAGAAGATTGTCCAGGGAATTGACAAGGAATTTGAGCTTGATTTTGTCAGGTCAAGGACCAGAAAAAGTCAGGTCTTCTCAGGCCATCCTTTTATCGTTGAGGCAGCCATCGGTTACGGGGGCAAACTTGATTCAGAAGGGCAGGCACAGATACTGAGGTTTGCAAACAGGGTACCTCTTCTCTACCAGCAGGGCGCATGCATCATAACAACCGCAGTATCAGGGGTAAACTGGAAGGCTTACAACCTGTCCCAGCAGGGAGTCCCGACAGGACCTGTTCTGATACTTGTCCATGTCGCGTCCACAAACGTCCCGTTTACAAGTGAAAGCAAGGACGCTATAGCAGCAATTCCCGAAATAGAAAAGGAGATAGTCCTGGTGCTCCAGGACCTTGGAAGAGAGCTTAAGAACTACCTGTCAAGGCGCGACAAAAACAAACAACAGGAGGAAAGAGCTCGTGCGGTATGTTCGATTCTGCCTGACATCGCATCGAAGGTCGGTGAAATAGTAGGAAAACCGGCACCTGACATAACGCCTCTTGAAGCACAGATAATGCACAAAGTGGTCGTCAAAAAGAAAATTTCTGGCGGGAAAGTTGAAATTTCCGTAAACAACTATACAAGAAACCCTGCCGCAATGACCATATACAACATGTCAGGGGACAGCGCATCCGACGCAACGGTAAAGCCTGACTTTGTCGACAGGATAGGCGACGAATACAACAAACTCTGGAAGATTGAGGTCGAGCCTGAATGTACATGGAACACAGTGTATTCGGGCACATCCCATGGTTCTGTCAGTGTCAGGGGCGTTGATGAAAAACTTCTGGTCGTGGTTGATATAACATGAAAAAAGAGGAAAGTGACAAAATAGCGGACTGCAAACTCCTGGAGATTGCTGAAAAATGGTATCACCAGATGCAGAGCGCTACAATACCTTATATCTCAATTCCTACAAGGACAAAGCACAACATAGAGTACGACGAGGGCTCGGAGGTCTGGAAGTACGGAGACAAAGAGACAACGCGTTCAGCGGGTTCGTACAAGAGTGCTCTTCATATTCTAAAAATGGCTTACGTGGTAAGCTTTCTAAAAAAACAGCTTAATGAAAACAGGTCATCCACATTAAGGGAGATGTATTATATCTCCGAAGGCTGGAAAAAGGCCAAGTTCGGAGCACAGGACGAAAGCAACCACCTCGTTGAAGACCTTGAAATCATAACCGAGCTTTCGAGAGAGTCGTTTCACCTGAGACCTGAAGAGGACGGGGCATCAATATACGGACCTCTTAAAATACGCGAGAGGACAAGAAGGGGTGTACGGGAAATCCACTGCCAGCAGGACATAGGAGAGGCCGGCTACCCTATTCCAAACAATGTCGACAACCTAGAGTTCGTCGATCACGACGCGAAGTTTATAATCGCTATGGAGACAGGCGGTATGTACGCAAGGTTAATGGAGAACGGTTTTGACGAAGAGTATAACGCCGTTCTCATTCACCTCAAAGGCCAGCCCGCACGTTCTACGAGAAGAGTTTTAAAGCGCCTGAACCAGGAGCTCAACCTGCCCGTAGTAGTCTTCACCGACGGTGACCCGTGGTCTTACAGGATATTTGCAAGTGTCGCATACGGCTCGATAAAATCCGCCCATATGTCAGAAACACTTGCAACTCCTGGTGCACAGTTTATCGGCGTTCAGCCCTCCGATATCAGCGGGTACAACCTTCCGTCAGACCACCTGACAGAAGGTGATATTGCGGCTTTGAAGGCAGAACTGTCTGATCCCAGATTTGATACAGAGTACTGGAGAAATGAAATAAACCTTCAGTTAAAACTCGGTCTTAAATCAGAACAGCAGGCTTTTGCTGCAAGAGGACTTGATTTCGTTACAAGGGAATATTTACCGGCCAGGCTTTCAGAGATGGGGATTATCTGATGGCTGATTATACTCTGGGGCTTTTTGCCAACCTCTATCCCAGATATGAAGGAGACAGCAGGGGAATATTTGTTAAAAGAATGGTTGATTCTCTGGAAAAAAATGGTGTCAGAGTCATAAAAGCAGTAAAAAAGAGTACATCTCCATCGGCTTATCTTTCATTTTACACAGATTCGGTTATTAAATCGTTCAACGAAGATATAGACATATTTCAGGCTGAGTATATCCCGCACAGCAGCATTATACCTGCCTTAATGAAAGGTAAAAAACCTCTGGTTCTCAAATTCCACGGTGATGACGGACTGATATACCCATATAAAAATCATTTTAACAGGGCATTATTTAATCATTCAGTAAGTCACGCTGATCACATCATTACATGCAGTAAAGCACTGAAATCCTCTTTGATTTCACTGGGTGTTAAACCTGATAAAATAACTCCAATTGCAAACGGAGTCGATACAAACAGGTTCAGACCAATGAACAAACAAATCTGCAGGGATAATTTTAAAATTCCTGGAGAATCATGTGTTTGTTTATACGCAGGAAGAATCCACCCAATGAAAGGAATTTTTGAAATTATCGAGTCTGCAAAATTAAACAGTGATGTTACTTTTATATTCGGAGGCCCCGGACCAGTACCAAATCATCCGGAGAACTGTATTTTTCTGGGAGACATAAATCCTGAGAATATGCCACTACTTATGAATGCCGCTGACTTTTTGGTTTTGCCAAGCCATTCAGAAGGTCTGGGTCTTGTACTTCTTGAAAGTCTTGCCTGCGAAGTCCCTGTTATCGCAAGCAGTGTCGGAGGATGCCCTGAAATAGTTAAAAACAAAGAATCCGGCTTTTTGGTGACACCAAAAAATGTAGAAGAGCTTTCAAAATCAATCAAAATTTTGAAAAATAACCCGGACCTGAGAGAAAAAATGGGAAAAGAAGGAAGAAAAGATATACTGACTAATTATGACTCTGAAGTACTTAACAGTCAACTTATTTCAGTCCATAAAAAATTAATAGAAGCAGGAAAGGCTTAAAAATCAGACCTGAGGTTATAAAATATAACAGATTATTTATGGTGAATATCAAAGAATAAAGAATATAGCCTCCCTAGCATTTTTCCAACGTACTGCCGGAGCAAATTATCTGAATTTACATATCCATCTATAATGACCTCTGATTCTTCGATGCATACATCATGAATATTAGCAGTTTTACTTAATGAATGATACCTGAATGCTGCAAAATTGCCGTTGCACCACAAAGGTTTTTCAATCTTTAAAAATTTCATAAACAATTCATAATCAAAACAAAAACGTAAATTTTTGTTAAATCCACCTACACTTAAAAATAAATCCTTTTTCCAGAAAGTAGAGGGCTGTGTTATAAAATTTCCAAGATAAGTCATGGTAAACATATTTATCGGGAGATATTTTGGCTGATCATTCATTGGAACAGAAAATTCATCGACAAAAACAGTTTTTCCAGTCAGCCATCCTGAAAGAGGATCTTCTAAAAATTTCTCTGCAACCTTAAAGAAAGTTCCCGGGTAATAGAAGTCATCCGAATTTATATATGCCACAATATCTCCTGTTGCCATCTTAATACCTTTGTAAATCGCATCTGCCTGACCTTTGTCCGGTTTACTTACCCAGTAATCAATAAAATCGTCATATTTTTTTATAATTTCAACACTACTGTCTGAAGACCCGCCGTCTAAAATGATATATTCCAAATTCGGGTAGTTCTGCAATAAAACAGAGCGAACTGTTTCTTCCAAAAAAGAATCCTGGTTAAAACTAGGAGTAATTACTGATATTTTTGGCCAGTTGGTATTTTCATCATTACCAATATAGAATTTTGCTGAATCTTCTGTCCATGGCCACCCCTGAAGATTTTTACAGGGTTTTGGCAGACAGGAATAATCCAAACAATACATAATTATAAATTTGTCAGCTGGTTATTCATAACTTACTGCATAAAAAATTGTTGAATGATCAATGTTAACTTGGTATGAACTTAGAATCCCGACAACACCGTTTCATAAACCTTTTTGGTATTTTCAGCGGATTTTGCCAGAAAAAAAGCTTTGAACTCTGATAGATATTTTTTTGAATATTTGGAAAGATTATGGAATTGCATAAAAAATTACTTTTCTTTGACCAGTGCCTGCCCAGAACTCTCTTTTTCAGAAGGTTTCCATTGTTTGAATATTTTAGACCAATCTTAAATTTAAGATAGGACATTTTTTAAATCTATTCGTTAATTCGGAAAAATACCCCTAAAATTTCTTCATATCGCTGGAAATTAAACACCTGACAATCAAATAATACTTCCATAAATTACTCGATTTAAAATTTTATCAACAAATACTCTTGCCCAGATATTAGGCAGACAATCTAACTCTTCAGAATATGCCCATTCGAAATCCTTTTCCTTTTTTATATTTCCACAAACCGTAAGGCTATAGTCAGGCCTTTGAAAACCTAAAATACCAAATCCAATCCTTTATTTATCATTCCATAACTTCCAAACCAGATAAAATATCTCTTTATTTTATTGAAACCTCTTTCAAAAAAATGATATTTTAGATTTATCTTTCCTAATTTAAAAAAAAATACTTTCTGTAAATTCATTCTTGAGCAACAAAAATGCCCAATTAATAAACTTTTATTTTTACAAAACGTGATATTCATATAAAAACCAGATAACCAATAACAATTCAGTCAAAATAACATGTGTAAATAAAATAATGATATGAGGAGGAATATTGTTGCTTAATGGAAAAAAATTGATATTTCTGAGTTTCTGGGAGATGGATATAGAAAGTTTTCAGTTATATAAAGAAATTGGAGAAATCCCATACTGGTTATCTGTAATATATGGGTACAACGGAATCATCGACAACTTTACAGACACTAACTACAAAAACGATTTTTTCAGAACAGTATATCTTCACAGATACAGCATAAATACAAGAATACTAAAAAATATCTGCATATATTGTTATTTGTTTTATATGGCAAGATCAATAGATATTTTATTCCTTCTTCATATAAGCCCTGAAAATTTATTAAGAATGATAATTTACAGGCTTGGAGGCGGAAAAGGAAAAATATATGTCAAATTAGATATGTCTCCATCTGGAGTATTCCCAAAGAAAAGTCCCTTGTTTTGGGAAAATATGGATATCAAACGCAGGTTATTTCATAGAATTTTTAAAAATATGCCTGATATTTACACTGTAGAAACAAAAAAGGCATATAGGGAAATATCTGCTTCTTATTATGCAGACCTGGTAAAAAGTGAAAAATTATATTTGATGCCAAATGGTTTTGATCCGAATATACTTACAGAAAACAATGTAGAGAAAAGAAACATTTCCGAAAAAGAGAAAATCATAATTACTGTAGGAAGAATCGGGACTTATCAGAAGAATACAGAACTGCTCCTCAAAATTCTGGAAGATGTAGACTTAAAGAACTGGAAGGTTTACATAGTAGGACCTATTGAGTCCCTTTTCAGAGATAAAATTAATGAATTTTATTCACTAAATCCCGCTAAAAAAGACTCAATAATTTTTACAGGGAACGTTAGTCAGAAAGACCTCTATGAATATTACAATAAATCACGTATATTCATCCTTACCTCACGGCATGAGAGCTACGGATTTGTGCTGGCAGAAGCTGCATACATGAACAATTACATAATCTCAACAGATACCGGAATAGCAAAGGAATTACTTGAATATACCTCCGGAACCGTAATAGAATCAAAGAATGAAAAAAACTACGCTGAAGAATTACAAAGAATTATCAACTTACCTGACAATGAACTAAACAATCTTGTACCGGAAACCGATAAAAAGGAAATAACATGGGAATGGATTCTAAGAAATAATGACGGTATAAAAAAACTTTGCAAAGCTTAAAATAAATAAAATAAAACTTTAATGTTTTGTTCCATACCACTCAACAGTTTTTCTCAAACCTTCATCGAATCCCATCTGAGCTTCAAAACCAAACTCCTTCCTTGCACGTGATACATCAAGGCACCTTTTGGGCTGGCCGTCAGGCTTTGTTTTATCCCAGACAATTTTTCCTTTAAACCCTGTTATTTCAGAGATCTTTGACACCAGATCTTTGATTGTAATCTCCATCCCGGAACCCAAGTTTACAGGGTCAGCCCCGTCATACTTTTCAGTTGCAAGGGCAATTCCACGTGCTGCATCCTCAACGTACAAAAATTCCCGCGAAGCGCTTCCCGTCCCCCATACTTCAACAGTCTGGTCGGAATTTCCTGCTTTTACGGCATCTGTAAATTTTTTAATCAGGGCAGGAATCACGTGTGAACTCGCCGGGTCGAAGTTGTCTCCCGGTCCGTAAAGGTTTACCGGAAGAAGATATATTGAGTTAAAACCATACTGATGCCTGTAAGCCTGGCTTTGTACGAGCATCATCTTTTTTGCAAGGCCATATGGCGCATTCGTCTCTTCAGGATAACCGTTCCAAAGCTCTTCCTCCCGGAACGGGACCGGAGTAAACTTTGGATATGCACATATTGTCCCGACAGCAACAAATTTTTCAACATCAGCCAGACGTGCTGCCTCCATCAGCTGAATGCCCATCATTGCGTTATCGTAGAAAAGCGATCCAGGGTATTTCTGGTTATAACCAATGCCTCCAACCTTTGCCGCCAGGTGAATTACTATGTCTGCACCCTTAACAACCTTAACACAGTTTTCCCAGATTCTCAGGTCTATATCCCTGCTTCTTGGAACAATAATATTTTTCCGTCTTGCACCTGCATCTTCAAGCTTTCTGACAACATTGCTTCCTAAAAAGCCGGCACCACCAGTTACAAGTATCTTTTTTCCCTCAAGATTTGACATATTCTATAAAGCACCTTAGATTTCTGTTTATTCAGATTAATAACAGATAATATTATTTATTGTCCAAACCAGTAGAAATGACTTTTTATATCCTTTTCATCTACCCTACGTATCAATTACACTAATTATATCCTTTTTTCTGCCCGAGATACAACCTGCGATATTCTCCGTTTTGTTCAAGAAGTTCCAGGTGAGTGCCTTTTTCAACAAGTTTTCCTCCTTTTAAAACATAGATACTGTCAGCATTCTGCACAGTTGAAAGCCTGTGCGCAATAATTATTACAGTCATATTTTTGGACAGCTTTTCAACGGACTCCATGATTTTCTGCTCTGAAAGGTTATCAAGAGAGCTTGTTGCCTCGTCCAGAAGAAGAATCTGCGGCTTTCTAAGAATAATACGTGCAATGGCAATTCTCTGCCTCTGTCCTCCTGAAAGCTTTATGCCCTGGTCACCGATAACAGTGTCATAGCCGTCTTTTGTATTCATTATAAACTCGTGAGCATCGGCAAGTTTTGCTGCATTAACAATCTCCTCGTCAGAACACTCAAGACCAAACTTAATGTTCTCTTTTACAGTATCATGATAAACAAATGTTTCCTGACCGATATATCCCAGATTTCGCAAATAATCTGAGGTATTTATTTCGTTAAGATTTACCCCGTCTATAAAAATACCACCTGAAGAGGGCTTATACAAAAGTGCAAGAAGATTTGCTGTCGTGGTTTTTCCCGAACCGGAACTTCCTACGATTGCAATTTTCGTATTTTTTTGGATATCTAAAGACAAATTACAGATTGTATCTGACATGTTATCCTTAAACCTGAAAGATATATCTCTGAATTCAATTGTATTTTCAAAAGAGAATCTTTTTTTGTCTGATTTTTCATGAAAATCTACAGAATCTTCAAAAGACTCCTCTGTAAGAATATTATACAGCATTTCAAGTGCAGGGAGATACTGAACCAAAAGAGACATATTGGTCTGGGCATAGCTTAAAGAAGGCACAAGACGGTACAGACCAAGCATAAAGGTTCCAAAAATACCTATATATGATATGAAATTACCACCAGTATACAGGTACAGAAAAATACCACCCAGTGCAATTATTGAAAACATTATAAAATCATTTGCAATTAGAGGGATTTTCCCTAAAGCATAAACATTAGTATAGGCTTTTTTCAGCCTTTTTATTGCAGAATCATATTTTTTGTGCCAGCTTTTAAGAGAGCCTGTGATAAGAATTGTCTTTATCCCTGAGATAAACTCCTGATAAACAACGGATTTGTCCTTTAAAGATTCGTTCAGAACATTGCTGTTCCTGTAAACTCTTGAGAAAAGGTATTTTTTTACTACCAGTGCATAAAAAATTCCAAGAATTATCACTCCTATTGTGAGCCAGAATGACAGATAGAACAAAAGAAGGAGATACAAAAAAGCCATAAGTGAATTCCTTATAAATTCCACAAACTGGTTTATGGCCTGGCTGGAGTCCATTACAGCTCCCTGACCAATGTACAAAAGATCACCCTGTTTTTTTCCTGCAAAATAACTGTAAGGCCGGCTCTGAATTCTTTCAAAAACTCTTCTGTCAAGAGAATCTCTTACAGTTGAAAAAAGATACGAACCTCCGTATACAACTACACTATAGATCACGGCAATAACAACCGTCGTTATAAGAAGAAGAAAAGCTGCTGCAATGAAAGGGTTTACAGAAGAGGGAAGAAGATAATCATAAAAAGCATCAAGAAGCTTCGGCTGGTTTTCAACACCAAGACCATAATTTATTATAGGATATACCAGAGAAATTCTGAAAACTTCAAGAAAGCTTAAAAGTATAACTCCCAAAAGGTAAATCAGAAGCATCTTTTTAAAAGGACTAAAAAGATAATTCATTATTTTTACTGAATCACTTATTACGGACATTACAGTATAAACCTGAAAAACAGATATGGATTTGATGATATTTTAACCAACTGCACAACAAAAAACATTTACATAATTCCATAATACTATTTTCCTTACGGAACAAAACTTACATACAACATGAAGCAAATCGCCCTCTACGGAAAGGGAGGTATAGGAAAATCAACAACTTCTGCAAACCTCTCCGCTGCCCTTTCTGAAAAATCTCTCGATATACTCCAGATTGGATGCGACCCGAAACACGACAGCACGCGCATGCTTATGCACGGTGAGTGGATACCTACGGTCCTTGACCTGGTAAGAGCAAAAGGAGATGCAAACCTTACGGTATCCGATGTCATCTATACCGGTTACAACGGCATAAGATGTGTTGAGGCGGGAGGTCCTGAGCCCGGTATAGGGTGTGCAGGACGGGGTATTATCGCTACATTTCAGCTCCTTGAAAAACTGGAGGCTCTTTACGGTGATGTCATCGTATATGATGTCCTGGGAGACGTGGTCTGCGGGGGATTTGCCATGCCTATGCGGGAAGGATATGCACGTGAGGTCTACCTTGTCACTTCAGGAGATTTCATGGCACTGTACGCTGCAAACAATATATGCAAGGCTATTGCAAGACTCTCAAAAAGAGCAAAGCCCTGCTGTTTTCTCGGCGGGGTCATCTGCAATTCCCAGAATATAAAAGACGAATACGAACTGGTGTCTGAATTTGCCGGAAGAATAAACACAAAACTTCTGGGATTTATCCCCAGAAGCCAGATTGTAAGGATAGCTGAAGTTAACAAACAGACGGTTCTTGAATATGCTCCTGACTCGGAGCAGGCAGGGATATACAGGCAGCTCGCAGAGACCATTATGAAAAATACTCCGGACCCTGCAAAAAAACCGACACCTCTTTCGATGGATGAACTCGAAAAACTTGCCCAAAAATACATCACGGCTTGACGGGTGTACTGTAACAGGTGCACTGACGGTCACTGCATTCATAAAGGATGCGGCAACGATAGTTCACGGTCCGGCCGGGTGCACCCACCAGTCGTCATCGGTTTTTCATTCGACAATGCTCTACAACGAATGCTTCGATATTCCTGAGATTTTTACATCAGGGCTGAACGAGAACGGAGTCATATTCGGCGGAGAAGGGATGCTCAGAGACGCAATAGAAGAGGCATTAACTGACGACTACAAATGCATATTTGTAGTCGGAACCTGCATAAGCGACACTATAGGCGATGATATAGATGCCGTTTGCGAAAGTTACGATGAAATTCCCGTAATTCCCGTTCAGACATCAGGATTTCTCGGGGGCTCTTTTGAAAGAGGTTTTATATCGGCACTGAAAAGTGCATCAAAACTTATTGAACCTGACAAAATAAATCCGGCTGATGCAGGACAATCATCCTCTTTTGAAAGGCCTGAAAATAACAGGCCTGTCGTTAATATAATCGGGGAAAAAAACCTTGAATACGAGGCCGAATCAAACTTCTCGGAAGTAAAGAGGCTTATAAACCTCCTTGGGGCTGACATAAACGTCAGATTCGTGAGAAACATATACGTTGACGATATCAAAAAATTTGCAGACGCATCACTAAACGTAATCCGCGAAGACCCTACAGGAGAGATAAAAAGCCATTTTGATAATCTTACCAATATCCCGTCGATATCCTCATACCCTTACGGCATCTCGGGAACGACTGAATTTTTAAGACTTGCAGGGAAGTACCTAAAAATTTCACCGGCCCGGGCAATAGAGGAGGAAACGGAGAACCAGAAGGAAATGTTCTCACAGTTTGAGGACTTAAAAGGGGAAAAAATCTCCTTTGACTCATTCGGGTTCCAGAAAACGGAAAACAGTCTCCTCGGAGAAATTGCCTATTACGCAGGAATTGTTACCAACCCCGAGGGAACGGTAATACCGGTTCCCTTTTACACGCCTGTCGGCACAACCGGAGTCAAAAGAACTCTTATGCAGTGGAGACGGTTTATAAATGCGTGAAGCCTGCTCAAATCCTCTTTGGCCGTGTGCAATGACAGGAGCCGCCTCCGCTCTTGCAGGCATAAGCGACCTGGGTGTCATTGTAAACGGGTCATCCGGGTGCTACTACTACGCGGATATGGCCATTCCCGATACATTGTACAGCACATTTCTTGTCGAAGATGAAGTAATCTTCGGGACAGCAGAAAGACTGACCGAAACTGTAGAGAGTGTCTCTCAGTTCTGCAAAAAAGTCGCGGTCATAAACACCTGCGTCCCTTCCATTATGGGAGAAGACATTAAAAGTATTCTGTCAGACTATGACGTGTTTTTCGTTGATGCCGGAGGATTTAAAGGTGATTTTGACTCAGGATGGAAGAGCGCCTGTGAAGCACTCGCCCTCTCATGCAACGAGTCAGAAAAATCAGTAAACATTGAAGGAATATGCTCCCTTGACCCCTATTATATAGGCAATTTAAATGAGGCTAAAAGACTTTTAAGCCTTGCAGATATTCCCGCGGGGCCGGTCTTTTTCCATGACACTTATGATGCGATAAAAAATCCGTCATGCCTTTCGGTTTCAGTTAACCCTGACTACAACACAGGCGCTGCAAAGAAATGTCCCGCCATCCTCGGAACTCCTGAAGAGGTAGAAAAGGCAGTTGAAGATATTTCGGCTTACTTCCCGGAATCCAACCCTGAAAAGATAACCAACCTTTCAGAAGAGACCTCGGAAATTCTTACAAAAGCCGGAGACAATTACCTCAGGAAAAACGACCCGCCACGTGTTGCGGTATTTTCAACGAAAAACTACACAGAGTTTGCATGCAGAATACTTACAGAATACATGGATGCCGAAATAGTTTTTGCCGGCGCAAGAAACGGGGAATCGTCCATGTGTTCAGGTGTAAAAATAGAGCATGTGAACAGCATCCGTCCTGTATCATCACGTATAAAAGAAGAAAAACCCGACCTTCTCATTGGGTCTTCATACGAATACGCCAGGTTCCCGGAAATACCGTTTATGGGTCTTACATTCCCGATAAGACATATAAAAATGCTTTTTCACAGACCTCTCGCGGGAATCGAAGGAAGCCTTTATTTCCTGGACTCTGCAATAAACGCTCTTGAATCCAAAAAAAGAAACTGAAAACTGATTTTTATCCTGAAAAACACAAACAAAAAGAAAAAAAGCAGAAAAATCAGCATGAGAAAAATAATCCCTGCCTTGTTATATGAAAACCCAAGTATGCAATCAAAACCAAGCCTATTGACTGAATTATTGATTATTCCATTATATTTCCGCAGTTAGGACAGTAAACCCTTTCACTCTCCCTTTTTCTTGGCATAGTGCACCCGCAGCTTTTGCATATAAATGAACCCTCTTTTTCACAGAAAACAGCGGTCCCGAAATGTATACTCCTTCTGCCCAGATCAGGTCTTTCCGAAGACATTACACTTTGGCTGTCAAGGCACCGGCCCCCGCCTGAAATCATTCTTTCTATAGCTTCACTGACTGTCGCGTTTCTGATAATATACTGCTTTATACCCGAGTCCATGAAGACTCTGGTCGACATCCTCCCAAAATCTCCTGCAACGACAGCATCAGCTCCGAGTTTTACAACAGAGTCAGCAGCAATAAGACCTGCACTTCCCGGCCTGTCCACTGCTTCATTCGAAATTACTGTACTTGTTTTTACTTTGTTCCCTGAAAGATCAACTACACAGAATGTCCCGCATCTCCCAAAAACGGGCGAAACACTGTCATCAGGACTTCCGTTCCCCATGCCTGCGACTACAAGCCGTTTCAATACAATTCCCCCGGTTAACTTTGTAAATCTATATTATTTTATGTATTCATCTAATAGCTTTTTATCTTTTAAGTTCCCGCCACACATGGGCAAAACGCTGAATTGCCGTGAAATGACCAAGGAAACCGAAAATAACAAGAACCCAGCCTAAAATACTCATCCCATAAACCCCTGCCGGAATGAGTACTGTTACCACTCCGCCCCCGATTAAAAGGACAAGCCTGTCAGCCCTGCCGAGCACGCCGCCATAATATCTTCCTGCACCGACAGCCTGTGCCTGCGTGCCAAGATAGGAAGACATTAAAACACCTGTAAGCGCAAAAACACCAATCTGCCAGGGTGCAAGGCTTCCCCCAAATATTCCGCAGATTATGAATATGTCTGCATAACGGTCAAGAACATGGTCAAGAAAATCACCGCGCAGACTTGCAGCATTCATTTCCCGCGCAACAGCACCGTCTATTGCATCGAAGAATGCATTCAGGAATACAAAAACCACACCCGCGATTATCCAGTATTCATAAAAGAAGGCGCCGGCAATAACTGCGGCTATAAAGGCAAGTATAGTGCATGCATTTGGTGTCAGTCCTATTTTTACGCATGTCCTTGCAACAGGGGTCACTATTCCTGCAACATGGGGGCGGTAATTGTCAAGTGTCATATTCTTTCACCTAAGTATTCTGACCAGTCAGTACTGCCGTACCTGAAAGAAGTTTTACCCTCAATAAACATCTCTATTTCGTCGGCGGTTTTTTCAACATCCGCAAACGTCGTGTCAGACTCAAATATTATATCCCCGGGATGAACTTCAAGAGATTCTACCAGAACGACATCCAGGGCCTCTGCCATTGCATTTTCGGATGCTTTTTCTTCCGAATAGCCACGTTTTAAAAGACGTTTTTTAAGGACGTCTGGTCTGCACCGAAGCACTACCAGACGCCTGCACGGAAGCAGATGGGTTATATGCCCTTCGATTATCCCATCAAAAGGCTTAAACTCTTCAACCCATTTGTCCTCATCAATTATTTCAGTATTCCTGTCAGGATCAGCTCCTATGATGTATTTTTTTGCCGTATCATTCTGGGACACTACATTGTAGCCTCTTTTTTTCAGGACTTTTGAGACAGACGACTTTCCCGTTCCTGGTGTTCCTGTTATGCAGACCGTCATTTTTCTTAAATCTCTTTTATGGACTTCAGGAAAAGCTCATTCTCCCAGTCATCCCCGACACTCACCCTGATAAAGGTGTCCCCTAGTGTCGGAAAACTTGCGCATGACCTAACAATTACTCCCTTTTCCGCAAGTTTTCGCATCGCATCATCTCCCTTCATCGGAGATACGTCAATCATGACGAAATTTGATCCTGAAGGGTACACGGGGTAGCCTGACTCTTTTTCAAAACGGCTGCGCCATTCTTTCACGTGGGAGAGGTAATCCCTGACATATTCCCTGTCTTTCAGGGCACCCGATGCAGCCGCGATGGCAACCGAATTCAGCGCGAACGGAGTCTGTGCACGAAGGAAATAAGGCATGAACCATTCCGGAACAAAAGCGTATCCGACTCTCATTCCCGCAAGGCCGAATGCCTTTGACATCGTCCTTCCGATTATAAGATTGTCGTACTTCTCCATAAGAGGTCTGTAATCGGTATCACAAAAATCGACGTATGCGTTGTCCAGAAAGAGCATGCAGTCAATTCTTTTAAGGATATACTCTATGTCAGCTACGGGCGTCACGGTCCCTGTAGGGTTGTTCGGCGTGCATAATATAGCAAATTTTGCGCCTTTGCATCTTTCAATAAACCTGTCGCAGTCGACCGTAAAGTCATTTTCCCTCCTGACATTTACCGCCTCTCCCCCCTGCGCCCTGACCGAAAGACCGTAAAACGAAAATGTTGGTGTACTTATGCAGACTTTGTCTTTGCAGTCAACAAGTGTCCTGACAACAGTCTCTATGACGCCGTCCATCCCGACGCCAGTAACTATATTGTACCCCTGACCGTGATAGTCATTCAAAGCCCCGACAAAGGCCTCTGCAGTCTCGTCGGGGTACCTGTTCAGGGAATCAAGTGACTTTACCGCTTCTTCAACAGCGTATTTTGAAGGACTTTTTGGGTTTTCATTGCTTGCAAGGCGGGCCGGGTTTTCAAACCCTGCATTTTTTGCTATAACCAATGCGTTTGTTGCAAAAACATAGCCCCCGTCCTCAAATACCTTTCTGATGAGATTCTTCATAACATGGCTCCCGGATATGAATAAAAAAGGATAGTATCATTTACTGCCCGTATTTTCAGGCAGTCGCATCAAACGCTTCTTTGATTACGGATACACCCTCTTTCAGCTCGCCCTCAGTTATCGTCAGAGGCGGGACAAGACGTATTGTACCGTGCGATGCACAGTTTACCAGAACACCCTTTTCACGGCATATTGACGCAATCTTTGCGCAACGCTCCTCTCCTGCCGGGACGCCTATAATCAAACCCATCCCGCGGGGTGAATACTCTTTGAGACCGTCCATTATTATTTTGCCTTTTTTCGGGACGTCTTTTAAGTTCTTTTCAATTACGCCGATTGTTGCAAGAGCTCCGGCACAGACAAGAGGACCGCCTGCAAAAGTGCTCCCGTGCTCTCCGGGGTTAAATGTCAGGCCTTTACGGGCCACAATTGCACCCATTGGAAGACCGCTTGCAATTCCCTTCGCTATTGATACGATATCAGGTTTCACACCTGTACTCTGGTAATAGAACCAGTTACCGGTCCTGCCCATTCCGGTCTGGACTTCATCGCAGATCATAAGAGCACCTTTTTCATCGCATATTTTCCTGATGCCTTCATAAAAACCTTCTGGTGCAGGAATTACTCCGGCCTCGCCCTGGATTCCCTCGACAATCACCGCGGCCGTATTCTCATCAACAGCCCCTGAGAGATCCTCAAGGTTTCCGTACTCAACGAACGTACACTTGGGCTCAAGAGGTCCGAAGGGTTCTCTTATCGCAGGTTTGTGAGTAACCGCAAGGGAACCCATAGTGCGCCCGTGAAATCCATTTACAAAGGCGACGAAATTCTTTCTTCCTGTTCTGATTCTGGCAAGCTTAATTGCACCATCGTTTGCCTCCGCACCGGAATTGGAAAAGAAAGCCTTTCCCTCGGGAATACAGGATATCTCAACCATCTTTTTTGCAAGCTCTCCCTGGTTCGGGACATAGAAGAGGTTTGAGATATGAATCAGCTCCTTTGCCTGGCTGCAGATTGCCTTTACAACATCGGGGTGGCAGTGACCTGTACTGCACACAGCAATTCCTGCGACAAGATCAAGGTATTTATTTCCTTTTTCGTCCCAGACGTAACTGCCGCTTCCCTTTACAATTTTAAGATCACGGCTGAAGGCCTTCATGAAATAGAGGTCTTCAAGCTCCTTCGAACCGAGTATTTCTTCCATCTTAATTTCCTGCTTTTTTAGCTTTTTTCAGATTACTGCATTTTCCCGGCGGATGCCGGAATTTCATTTTTTTATTTCCATTCGATTTTCTTTTCTTTAAGGAATTTCCCCTTAAGTTTACTCGTATTCTATTGTCGCCGGCGGTTTCGGAGTTATATCATATACAACCCTTGATGCGCCGGGAATTTCGGCGGTTATCCTTGACGCTATCCTGTTGAGAACGTCCCAGGGTAGTTCAACAGGGTCAGCTGTCATTGCATCGCGGGAATAAACCGCTCTTACAGCTACAATCCACCCGAGAAGGCGGACATCGCCTTTGACACCGGTTCCAAGTCCAATTACAGCGGCAAAACACTGCCACGGCTTGTATTTTTCGACAATCTCATCTTCGACAATAAAGTTGGCCTCTCTTGCGACCTCAACCTTCTCTTCGGTCACCTCACCAATGCACCTGACCGCAAGACCCGGTCCCGGGAAAGGCATTCTGCGCTGTATTTCCTCAGGAAGGCCGAGTGCTTTTGCAACATCCCTGACTTCGTCCTTGTAAAGGTCAATCAGGGGCTCGATGATGCCTTCAAAGTCAATGTCATACGGGAGGCCCCCGACATTGTGATGGCTCTTTATTCCCCCCTCGCTCTCGATGATGTCAGGGTATATGGTCCCCTGCAGAAGATAGGAGGCCCCGGTTTTCCTGGCCTCACGCTCAAATATGCGTATAAACTTCTCACCTATAACCTTTCTCTTCTTTTCAGGGTCGATAACGCCTTTGAGGGCATCCATAAACTCCTTTCCGGCGTCTATCGTAAGAAGGTTCATACCCGAGAATACCATGTTTATCCTCTCAGTCTCACCCTTCCTCATAAGCCCTGTGTCAACATATATGGGGACTAACCTGTCACCGATGGCACGTCTTGCAATTTCCGCACATACTGAGGAGTCAACACCTCCAGAAAGAGCCATGACCACCTTTTTGCCGCAGGACTTTTCTTTTATTTCTTCTATTGCGTTTGCAATGAATTTTTCAGTATTCACCATTTATTCATACTCCACGATTTAGTTCTAACGGATTTTTACCGGCTTCATAATGTTTCCGGACTTTTTGGCTGTAACTTCTTTACTGTATATTTTTGCAGGCATCTCAAAGAGATGCGATAACCCGAATTTACGGTGTCTTTTCTCACTCGCCCTTTCTTCTGTTAGCGCACGCCTCAACAAAACCTATGTAAGGTGGTGACGGGTGTGTCGGGGTCGACTTAAACTCAGGATGAAACTGCGTTGCAAGGAAAAAGTCCTTTTCAGGGATTTCGCAGGACTCCATCCTGGGCCCTGACGAGCCTGAAAACACAAGACCGGACTTTTCGATATCACCGATATACTCAGGGTTGACCTCATACCTGTGGCGGTGACGCTCGACAACCGTATCAGACCCGTAAAGTTTTTTTATCATCGTATTATCCTTCAAATCAACGGTACAGTTACCAAGCCTCATAGTCCCGCCGAGGTCGGTCACATCCTCCTGTTCAGGAAGTATGGCAATCACGTGCTTTCCTTCGCCCATTTCTTCAGAGATGGCGTTCTCCCACCCGAGAACGCTTCTGCAGAATTCCACGACTGCAAGCTGGAAGCCAAGACACAGGCCAAGGAACGGGATGTTGTTTTCACGTGCATATTTTATGGCACGGATTTTTCCTTCGATTCCTCTCGGCCCGAAGCCGCCGGGGATTAAAATTCCGTCGACGTCACGGAGTTCACTCTCTTCATAGGATTCTGCATCCACCCAGTATATGTCAACCTCCGTTGAAAGACTTCTGCCCGCGTGTTTCAGTGCCTCCTTTATCGAGATGTAAACGTCTTCCACACCGTATTTGGTTACGATTGCAACCGAAGCCCTTTTTGTGTACTCCCGGCTGACAATCCTGTACCAGTCGTTTTTCACAGGCCTCTCCTCAAGACCGAGGAAGTCGCGTATGACATCTGCCAGCCCTTCTTTTTCCATTTCCATCGGCACTTCATAGATATCCTTTGCAGTCGCAGCCGAAATGACCGCCTTTTGTGAAACGTCACAGAAATCCGATATCTTTCTTTTTGTCGATGAGTTCATAACGGTCTCGCTTCTTCCGACAATTATATCCGGGTGAAGACCAAGTTCACGCAAAACTTTCACCGAGTGCTGCGTAGGCTTTGTCTTATGATCACCCATATTGTCCTCCGGGACGAGTGTCACATGGACAAGGACTATATCTTTTTTATTAAGTTCGCCTGCCATCTGGCGCACGGCCTCAAGAAACGGCATGCTTTCTATGTCTCCGACCGTTCCTCCAACTTCCACAAGACAGATTTCTGCTGTACCGTTGCCGTTTGAGTTCTCTGCGGCCTTTCGTATGAATTCCTTTATCTGGTCTGTGATATGCGGAATTATCTGGACTGTTGCACCGAGGTAGTCCCCGCGCCTCTCTTTTTCTATAACAGTCTGGTAGACCTTTCCTGTAGTGATATTGTGGTCAGACGTCAGGTTGATATCCAGAAATCTCTCGTAGTTGCCAAGGTCCAGGTCAACTTCTCCGCCGTCTTTTAAAACGAACACTTCACCGTGCTGCGCCGGGTTCATGGTCCCGGCATCTATATTCAGGTAAGGATCTATTTTCACAGCAGTAACACTATATCCCCTGTTTTTAAGGATTCTGCCGATGGACGCAGTGGTTATCCCTTTTCCAAGGCCACTCATCACACCGCCTGTAACAACAACGTATTTCAAGACACCCTCTCCAAAGATAAATATACTATACATTTTCTCCCTGAAAGAAAATAAAATGGCGGATTGCCTGCGAACCCGGGGTCATCAAAAGAGAACAAAGACCTTGTGAAATACCATAAAATACAGAACCGCTGAAATTCGGATCCAATGAAAATGAGGACATATCCTGTCAAACAGGCCAGAATAAAAGATTTAGAGTTATTTATTACTTCATGCTTAAAAAGCGCGGAAAATCCCCGGGGAATTGACTCCCGTGACTAAACTATATATATCATTTTCAGTTCTCAAATTCGAATTTCAGACAACTACAAATGAAGCAGTTGTCCTTGCAAGAACCTTTGCCTCATCACCTTTGACATAACAGAAGCCTTCGGCAAAGATTATTTTTCTTCCCTTGCGTGAAACAACGGCTTTTGCGCAGATTTCCCCTTCACGGACACCTTTGTAAAAATTTGTGGTCTGAGAGACCGTTGCAATACCTTTTCCTTCCTCAAGAACAGTAAAGATGGCAAGAGCCATGGATTCGTCTATTAAGGACACATATATTCCCCCCTGAAGCCAGCCCACGCCATTTAACATATCAGGACGGACATGCATCTTAAGGACTGCCGAACCGTCCCCGAAACTCTCGGGATCAATTCCCATAAGACCAAAATACGGGTTTGCAGCTCTTCCTTTTCTGGATAATTCTTCAGGATACGTCATTATGCTTATTATTTTTTAACCCACGCAGATAAATATACAGTTGTTTAAGGCGGTTTATAATTTCATCTCCCAAAAACTGCCACCTGCCGGCATTATCAAATAAGTTTATCGTCCCACAAATGCCGGTTTGACTTTTGGTTTACAAAATGTGAAACACAGCCCATGTCGAACTGTTCATATTTAAAACAGCAAGTGTTATCTGGTGGTCTCTGCCATATGTCCTTTTATGAGTACGGAAAATGATGATATCGCCGATATGCTGCGCGATCTTCTATGGCTGAACTCGGTTATAGCAACTGAACTTATACAGACAACAGAGAACACCTCGCAGATTTTAAGAAACGGAAACATCCCGGACACGTGCAGGGATGAGCACAGGAAACTGAGAGAAGTTGCGATGAATATTGCAGACAGGTACAAACCCGGCACAGAACTGAGAAAGCACCTGGAAAACCACCAGTAAATATTTGCAAATAATTATTGCGAATACAAATCCAAATATTTAGAGTCAAATTTAAATTATGGTCATTGAGGGAAAATATGATAAAAGTTCTGGTTGTTATAGCACCAAAAAGATACCGTGAAGAGGAGTATGAAGAGACCGCAAAAGCCCTTGACAGGGCCGGAATAAAATACGACGTTGCCTCCACAATAAAAGGAACATGCGAAGGCATGATGGGCGGGACACAGGAGTCATCTCTTCTGATATCGGATGCAAAAGAGGAAAACTACGACGGGATAGTCATAATAGGCGGCCTTGGTGCAAGCGACTTTTTATGGAAGGAAGAGCCTCTTGTTGAGCTTGTAAAGCAATTTGACGAAAAAAAGAAGGTTGTTGCGGCCATATGCCTTGCTCCGGTAGTCCTTGCACGTGCCGGAATTTTGAAGGGAAAACAGGCAACGGTATTTGAGACGCCTGCATCAAGGGAACTCCTGAGACAGGGCGGCGCAAACTTCGTAAAAGTGCACGTAGTATCGGATATGAACATTATAACGGCAGATCACCCCATATCCGCATCAGAATTTGCAGAAGCAGTCCTGGATAAACTTGGCTGCTGAAGACAATTTTTCAGGATATTTACGTTTAAATGGATACAGTCAGGGACGAAGAGTGCACACTGATAGTGCCTGCATACAACGAGGAAAAAAGAATACAGAGATTTCTCTCCGATATTCTTCCGTATAAAGGACCTGTTGTCTTCATATGCGACGGATGCGACAAAACAGCCGGAATAGTGCAGTCTTTTGCAAAAGAAAATGAATGCAGAAATATTTTGGTCATGGTATTCGAAGAGAGACTAGGGAAAGGGGGAGGAATTTTAGAGGGCATAAAAGTGTGCAAAACAAAATATGCCGGTTTTGTCGATGCAGACGGATCAACGCCTCTGTACGAGGTCCAAAAGCTTTTTTCAGGCCTTGCCGGATATGACTGCACAATTGGTTCAAGATGGCTTGCCGGAGCAAAAATCGAAAAAAAGCAGAGACTTACACGCCTTATCCAGAGCAGGATGTTCAATATTTTTGTAAGACTTTTCCTCGGCCTTTCCTTTCATGACACACAGTGCGGCGCAAAAACGTTCCGGAAAAAGGCGCTCGATGAAATTCTCCCGAAAATTCAGTCCACAGGGTTTGAATTTGACGCCGAGGTGCTTTATCTCCTGGTAAAAAACGGCTTCAGCGTAAAAGAGGTCCCGATTGAATGGAAGGACACCGACGAATCGCACGTGGGAAGCTCAGACGGACTTAAGATGTTTACGAATCTTTTGAAGATAAGATTTAGGTGCGGATGAAAGGAGAAGCGCTTTGCAATGGTAAAAAAGATATACATATATTCGATTATTCCGGACATGGCTGTTGACTCACAGTTTGTAATCGAAAATCCGTCCCTTAAGACCGGCAGGAAAGGTAAATTCATCTCGTGCACAATATCAGACAGAACAGGAAAACTCTCATGCAGAATATGGGGACCTTACGGGTGCGGCAGGGATGATATTGAGTCTGTCAGCAGAATAATTACGGAATATGAAGGACACATATTCAGGATATCCGGAAAAGCCGACAAATTCAACGATGAACTTACTGTAAATATAAATGACGGTCTCCGGTACCTTAGTGAACCTGTCGATGAAAAGAAGGTTACGACATCGGATTACATCTATTCCCCGGCTGACATCGACGGAAACAAAACAAAAATTTTTGAGCTTATTGATTCCATCAAAAATGACGGACTAAAAGAACTCGTTCATACTGTAATTAAAAAGTCAGACGGTTTTTTTGATAAGCCCGCCGCAAGGACAAAGCATCACGACTACAACGGGGGACTTGCCGAGCACTCACTTGAGGTCGCACAGATAGCCCTGTCATCCTGCAGCAGTATCTGCGGGGTCAGGCTTAACCGCGATATTACTCTTGCAGGAGCTATTCTGCACGATATCGGCAAATGCCAGTCTTTTAAGAGAAAAGGGCTTTACTTTGCATCCTTACCTGCATATTCCCTTATCGGTCACATTACACCTGCAATGCAGACCCTTTCAAGGTACACCTCGTTTGTGGATGACAACACCTACCAGGAGCTTCTGCACATTATACAGTCGCATCACGGCGAATACGGGGAGATAAGACCACAGACGCCTGAAGCATGGGCTGTTCATTTCGCCGACAATACGAGCGCAATGCTCCACGAAGTCTCCGAAGACCTGAAAACCGCCAAAAAAGGCGAAATTTTGTGGGGAAAAAGGTCTGAGGGAATGGTTTTCTGTACGGAATCCTGCGAAGAAGAACAACCGGATGAAGAGAGAAAATCCCCTGGAGCTGCAAAAAACCAGATGACCTTTACGGACTGCTTTGACTAAAAAGTCAGACTCTCCCGGTGATTAAAAGTGAGAAAAATGTTTCAACAGCGGATACAGGCAAAAAAATGGGCCATATTTCAGAGGGATTAAAGCTTGTACTGCCGGATGCAACAGGTATAATCAAAAGTCCGGTAAAAAAATTCAATGAACTTAAGAAGAGAAATGCAGCAGATGTCCTTTTGTATATTTTTGCAACGTCCGCAGTTTATGCAGTTCTCTATGGTCTTATGACACTGATTGGATACGACATTATCGATGCTTACGGATTTTTAAAGCCTTTTGGCACGTGGCGGATGATTTTCCTGATATATCTCATGTCTGTCGGAAGCATTTTTCTGAATTCAGCCATAATACACGTTTTTGTGATAATAGTTGAAGGAAAAAAAGGCCTTTTTGAATCCCTGAAGGTAGTTGCATATGCAAATACGCCTTCTTTTCTGTTCGGCTGGATTCCTGTCGCAGGTATACTGGCAAGTATTTGGGCACTTGTACTGGAGACGCTTGCAATAAGAGAACTTCACGAAATTTCAACTGGAAGGGCTGTAATTGCAATGATCCTTCCGTATATAATATCTGTGTGCATTTTCATATCCCTCTTCTTTATACCCGCACCTTATCCTATTATGAAATAGGACAGGACGGCAGAAACAAAAAAACCGGTTTTCTTATTTTTGCCGGAAGCCCCAATATTTGGATCATTTTATAATTGTTCAGGACAAAAAAACTTTTAGCATGGTGTCAGTTTCGGATTATATCAAACTCTCTGCGGATGAGGAGGTAATAAAGGAATACAGGGGATTTGACATGAAAAAACCGCAGAGAGCTACTCTAAACATGGCAGTTACGTCAAAACGCCTTATTATTTACGCTATGACAAAGACCGCATTAAAGATGAACAGGCCTTCACTTACCCAGGAGATGAAGACCGGGGATGTCCGCGGACTTGAAGTTTATGAAAAAAGCAGCTGCATGATATTGCCTGCCATTCTTGGAACATTGATATTCCTTGCAGGTCTGTACGGTTTATACAAGCCAACGGCGCCTTTTTTTTACGACTTATTCATCCAGCTTGGAAATCCCCTATACGGGGGTGCTGCTGTCACTCTGATTGGACTTATAATATTTATCATTTCATTTGCGGCAGGAGGGAAAGATGCTGTTATAATAATACGTGGAAAAAACGAAAACCAGAACTGCGGGGTTTTCAGTGATACAAAGACAGTCATAAAATGGGGAAGCGAAGCACAGAAAATGCTGTGTGAAATGGGCTCTGTTATTCTTGACATCCAGGAGAATGCAGAAATAATAAAAAACAAAATAGAAAACAAAGAGACCTACGAATACGAGACGGGCGAGGACTCCACCAAAAACAACGGTGAATATTCCGGGTTTCAGGACGATAAAGAAACGGAATACTCTGAATCAATGGATTTTCTGGATACCCCTGACTACAGCTCAAAAACCGATGAGCTGGAAGAAGAACAATCAAAAAGAGACGACTATCTCTTTTGATTTTGTTTAACATATTTTTAATAATTATTCCCTGTTTTTTATCCCGAAAGAGTCGTCTATTTCCGCCGCTGCCTCTTCAAGATCGTCAAGAATTCTCATGGTATCCTTTCTTATTTCCCTTACCATCGAGCGGAGACTGCTTCCGCGTATATATATTCTCTGCTTGTGCCTGTAAACAAGGCCGCAGCAGATAAGATTTCTTACATGGTGATTAACCCGGGGACCGGATACGTTCAAAATCTCAGCCAGCTCCTCAACAGGCAGGCCTCTTTTTTCCGGCATATTTTCAAGTAGGGATATGATGACTCTCATTGCGATATTTTCGAGGTCACGGCCCTTTCCGATACCCACACTGTCACAGAACCATTCAATATCCTCTTTTGAAGATTCAGGCGGCCTTTCGATCTGTTTAAGTGATATCTGTCTGTTCATAAAGACAACCCGCAATTTTTCTGTACAAGTATTTTTGGTGCGCTTTTCATATAAATTATTTCAAAGATATTCAAATGATTTCAACATTATAGATAATTTTTAAATATTTATCTGGACAACAGATGTAGTGTAAAATTTATATTGCAAAAATTAAGTTGGAATTGTAAAACTGTGAAGAACAAAACAGGGAGGTTAGAACAAAAATGACCATTACTCCCATAGGGGAAAGAGTTTTAATTAAACCGGAAAAGGCTGAAGAGCAGACAAAAAGCGGAATATACATTCCTGAAACCGCCCAGGAAAAAAAGAAAGAGGGGACAGTTATATCCGTCGGGACACGCGATGACGGGACAGTTCTTCCGATAAAACCCGGAGACCATGTGATATACGGCGGGTACAGCGCGGATAAATTTGAAAGGGATTCTGAAGACTATGTTTTTGTTCCGTTCAAGGACATTCTTGCAAAAATCGAGTGAGGTGAATAAAATATGGTATCATCCAAACAGCTTATGTTCAGTGAAGAGGCGAGAAAAGCTCTTCTCTGTGGTGTAAACAAACTTGCCGACACCGTGAAGGTAACTCTTGGTCCAAAAGGAAGATACGTCGTAATCGACAAGACTTCAAACCCTGTAATCACAAACGACGGTGTAACCATTGCAAAGGAAATCTCCCTTCATGACAAGTTTGAGAATATGGGAGCTAAACTTGTAAAGGAGGTTGCACAGAAGACGCAGGACAACACAGGCGACGGAACAACAACTGCAACGCTTCTTGCACAGTCGATTATAACAGAGGGACTTAAAAACATCACCTCCGGCGCAAACCCGATTGAGATCAAAAAAGGAATTGATGCAGCGGTAAACGCAGTCGTCGGGCATATAAAATCAATAAGTACTCCGGTAAACGACCGCGAGAAGATAATCTCGGTTGCGACAATCTCGGCAAACAACGACGAAACTGTCGGAAAACTCATAGCAGATGCAATGGACAAAGTCGGCTACAACGGTCTTATCAGCGTAGAGGATGCAAAAAGCCTTGAAACAAGCCTTGATGTCGTCAAGGGTATGCAGTTTGAGCGCGGCTACATTTCACCGTACATGGTGACAGACAAAGAAAAAATGGTCTGCGAATACGAAGATCCCTATATCCTTATAACCGACAAGAAGATATCGTCGATAAAGCAGATTGTCCCCGCACTTGAGTTTGTTGCTGATGAAGGAAAGCCGCTCATAATCATCGCTGACGACGTCGACGGCGAGGCACAGGCAGCTCTTATATTAAACCTCATCCGCGGATCGCTTAAAGTCTGCGCAGTAAAGGCCCCCGGGTACGGCGAGGAGAGAAAAGAGGTCCTCGAGGATATCGCGGTTCTTACAGGCGCAACAGTCATCTCTGAAGACAAGGGCCTGAAACTTGAAAACTTTACAAAAGACTACCTCGGCGGAGCGCACTCGGTCAAGGCGGACAGCGACAAGACCCTTATTGTCGGCGGAAAAGGAGGCAAGAGTGCAGTTGACGAGAGAAGCACACTTATCAGCTCACAGATAAACATCACAGACTCCAAATACAAGAAGGAAGAGCTCAAAAAGAGGTTAGGAAACCTCGGCGGTGGAGTTGCCGTAATAAAGGTGGGCGCTGCAACAGAAACCGAACTTAAGGAAAAGAAGATGAGAATCGACGACGCTCTCAACGCAACAAAAGCTGCAGTAGAGGAGGGATTTGTAGTCGGCGGAGGCATCACCCTGTTCCGTGCTACAGAGTCTCTTGACAAACTGAACTTTGAAGACGACAGGCAGATAGGCGTTGACATCATCAGAAGAGCGCTTGAAGAACCTTTGAGGCAGATAGCCTTCAATGCAGGTGTCGAGGGTGCAGAGGTTATTGCACGCATCAAAGCCGAGAAAAACAAATCATTCGGATATAACGCCAAGACCGGCAAATACGAGGACCTTACCGAAAGCGGAGTCATCGACCCTGCAAAGGTCGTCAGGACCGGCCTTCAGAACGCAGGTTCGGTTTCGGGACTTGTACTCTCAACCGAGGCAATCATTACCGACTTTGATGACGAAAAGGACGAAAAGTCAACTGCTATAATAATCTGATTTAAGAAACAATGAACTGATAAATGCCAGAATACTTTTTTGGCATCAAAAATTTTTTATTGATTCCGGATTTAAGAGAGATTCTTTGAATTAATACTTTTTGATTTTAAAATATTTGTTCGATTTTAGATATTTAGGAGTATAATTTCTATTTTCTTCGTATTTTAACCGAGTTTGCATGCGCATAAAGCCCTTCTGCTCCTGCAAGCGTCTCAACTATATCTCCAATGCCCTCAAGACCATCTTTTTCGATAATCTGCACAGTTGATGTCTTGCAGAAATGGCTTACATTGAGACCCGAATAAATTTTGGAATAACCTGCTGTCGGAAGGACATGGTTCGTGCCTGATGCATAGTCCCCGCAGGCAACAGGCGTATACGGCCCAACGAATATAGAACCGGCATTTTTGATGTGATTTAACACATAAAGAGAATCCGAAACCTGTACCGAAAGGTGCTCGGGTGCGATATCATTTATCACCGAAACCGCATCATCTATTGAATCCACAATGACAAAACCGGAGTTGGACAGGGCTTTTTCAATTATTTCCTTTCTTTCCGCCGATTTAAACTGCTTTTCAATCTCTGCACATACCTTTTCGGCTACTCTCCTCTGCGTTGTAACAAGGACGCACGCAGCGTTCGGGTCATGCTCAGCCTGCGCAAGAATATCAGCCGCGACATATTCAGGACTTGCAGACGAGTCCGCAATTATCCCTATCTCAGAAGGTCCTGCCGGAAAATCGATTTCGGCATTTTCACGAAGCATCATCTTTGCAGCTGTAACAAAGACGTTTCCAGGGCCTACAATTTTGTCCACCTTTTTTACCGACTCCGTCCCCAGAGCCATCGCGGCAACGGCCTGGGCACCACCGACGCGGTAAATCTCGGAGACTCCGGCTATATCAAACGCAACAATTGTAAGAGGGTTTACAGGAGGAGGCGTACATGCGCAGATTTCCGGTACTCCGGCAACCTTTGCCGGAACGGCCGTCATAAGTGCAGTCGAAGGATATGATGCACGTCCCCCGGGAATATAGCATCCGACCCTTTCAAGCGGTGTTGTCTTAACTCCGAGAGTAATTCCCGGCCATACTTCCCGTAGCCAGAGATCCTCTTTTTTCTGGAGTTCATGAAACCTGAATATTCGCGATTCGGCCTCCCTGAGGCACTCAACAAGTTTTGGATCGACGCTGTCATATGAAGCCTCAATTTCATCCTCTGTAACCATCAGGTTTTCAAGTTCAACATGGTCGAATTTCTTTGCATATTCATAAAGCGCTGCATCACCGTTTTTTCTGACGTTTTCAACGATTGAAGATACGCTGTCATATACTCCGAAAAGACTTTTCCGCCTGCAAAAAACCCAGTCTTTGACATCCAGCTCTTTTAACATAGATAAAATCTCTCCTAAACTTTTAGGGCCTGAACGGAATTTAAGTTTTGCAAAACAGAAAAACCGCTAAAGTGAATAACTTTTTTCCCAAAAAAAGGTCTCTGATTAATTGCGAATGTAAAAATAAATCGCCTGCCTACCGTGCATCAGGAATTGTCCGCCTGAACAGTCCCTCCGGAACACATACTTCAAAACAGGCACCTTTTCCGGCATTACCTGTCTCATGTATTTTTATTCCTGTGATTCCAAGAATTTCCTTTACTAAAAACAGGCCGTACCCTGTATTTGCTCCGAATCCCTGAAGAAATATTTTCTCTTTCATGCCAGGAGAAACACCGGTTCCGTTGTCTTCAAAGTACAATATTCCCTCTCCCGATTCTCTCTTAATAAATTTTACGTTAATTTTGTCTGCCTTTCCGTGCCTGACCGAATTTTCCAGCAGGTTATATATTACCTTTTCAAGCATCGGGTCTGCAAAGATCTCGATTTTATTCAGTTCAGGATCGCATTTAATCGAAATTTCAGTGAATATGCTGCTGTTTTTTGCACTTGAAAGCACTTTGTAAAGATTCTGCCATTCCGGCTTTTTGATGCCCAGACCCTGATAGACACCTGTAAAATCGATTTTTTCCTTTATTTCAAGACAGGAGTTATATATCCTGTCAATGAAGACCAAAGCCGCAGACCCTGCAGGAATTTCTCCAAGATTTTTAAGGATCTCCCAGTACCCGAAGATCATCGCCATCTGGTTTGTAATGTCATGTCTTGTAACTGACGAAAGAAGGTTGAGTTTTTTGTTTGTCTCCTCAAGAGCAATGCGCGCCAACTGGTATTCTGATATATCCCGGACTACGCCAAGAGCCCTCACAGGTTTTCCTGAGGAGTTTTCTTTCGATACACCGCCTGACACGTGAAGCCACATAAAACCCCGTTTCCCGGGATTTTTTGCCCTGAATACTGCCTTAAAGCTGTCTTTTTCTCCTTTAAGGCAGTTATCAACTGCATCTTCCAGATTTTGAAGGTCATCAGGATAAATCCTGTCCAGAACATCTTCCAGCATGGTTAGGGTGTGCAATTCTTCCGGTACAAAACCACAGAAAAGGGCTACCCTCCCGGATATTATATCCCATTCCCAGGTACACTCTCCTGCATATTTCAACGCAAGTTCAGCCCTGTTATTGTCTGCAGATAACATATGGTCATATAAATCTGTACCGCCCTCTACTGCTGAAAAAGACCTGTGGCTTAATGCAGTCTTAACCGCGTACTCGATTTCCCTGTTTCTCAAAGGCTTTAAAAGATAGCCGGAAGGGTTGACCTGCAAACTCTTTTCAAACTGAAAATCTCCTCCTTCTCCGGCTATAAATATGACAGAGGCACCGCAGATTTTCCTTATTTCATAAGCTGTTTCAATACCGTCCAAAACACCCTTTATATTAACGTCTATCAAAAGAAGATCAGGCAGTTTCATTTTTGCAGCTTCTATTGCATCTGATGAGCTGAAGACAACTCCTGCTATACTGTATCCTAAATTTAGAAGTGAAGTCTTTAAGCCCGACGCAGCCTGCTCTTCATCTTCCGCAACAAGTATGCCTGAACCTGATTCTAACATACCGACCTGCCCTGAAAAGTTCTATTTTTTATGCATACTGTACAGTATTCCATACAGATTCATTTTTTAATTTATAAGTTCAACAATCATATACTCTTTGGGACTTTTATTAGATAATGAAATATTTTATTATTACCTCAACGGCAATAGACTAGTTAACTGAACTTGTTTAACAAGTGATATTATAAAAATATAAATCGTAAATTTTTACTATAGCTACTCACTACTGTATACTTATATGATTAAAAGATCTGGCTATGTTTTTTTGATCTCTCTGTTTGTTCTGGCAGTAATGTTCTGCGGATGTACATCACAGAGCAGTAGTAATACTACACCCGATACCGGTGCAACACAGACTGCAACTGTAACGCAGACGATAACGTCTTCATCGGACAATTCACTTCTGATCTACTGCGGAGCAGGTATGAAGAAACCTATGCAGGAGATAGGCGATGCTTTTGAGAAGGAGACCGGAATTCAGCTTAATTTCAATTACGCAGGGTGCGGGAATCTGCTTGCACAGATGGAGCTTACAAAGACAGGTGATGTCTTTATGCCAGGCGCATCAAAAGAGTTTAAAGCGGCAAACGAAAAAGGATTCATCGAAAATTCCACAATCCTTACATACCATATCCCGGCAATAGCAACGCCAAAAGGAAACCCGAAGAACATTAAATCTCTTGATGACCTCACAAATCCCGGAGTAAACATATCTATGGGAGACCCAAAGAGTATGGCTCTTGGGACTGTTGCTGAAAACATCTTCAACAAGAGCGGCATTCTTGACAAGGTCATGAAAAACGTGGTTGTCGAAAGGGCGACAGTAAACGAGATAGTAACGGATGTTACTCTCGGAAACGTCGACGCAGGTATTATATGGGCCGATCTTTACAACCCTGACAAAATGGACCTTATTGAGATACCGGTTGACCAGAACGTAATCGGAGTTATACCAATAGGAACACTTACGTTCTCCGAAAACCCCAAAGAAGCCCGTGAGTTCATAGAATATGTGGCATCGGATAAGGGAGGAATGCCGGTACTTAAGAAGTATGGATTTGTTCCATATCCAAATTCCACATATGAGCAATAAATCTTTTTTTCTTTAAGAGAAATCTAAAGGGACAGAATAATATTCTGATCTTTAATGAATAAGGCATTGAAGCCTTATTATCCCTTAAAAATTTAGGAACGGTAAAAATTATGGCATCTGAAGAAACAGTGCAGAAATGGAAAGGAAAAGAGATTATATATCACCCGATAGGAGTTATTCATTCAGAGCACACTGAACAGGAAAACACACCTATACAGGGCATATTCAATGAATCAGTCGGTGAGATAGAGCTTTACCCCGAATATACCCCCGGCCTCAAGGATATCGAAAAGTTCAGCCACCTCATTCTGCTTTACCACTTTGACAGGGCACAGGGGCTTAAACTTGTGCGTGAGCCGTTCCTTGACGGGGAAAACCCAAAAGGTATTTTTGCGATAAGACATTTCAACAGGCCTAACCCGATAGGATTTTCGATAGTAAACCTTCTTGAAGTCAACAAAAACCGCCTTAAAATCTCGGCTGTGGACATTCTCGATGGAACCCCGCTTCTTGACATAAAACCTTATGTATACAGGTTTGACAACAGGACCGAAGTCAAAAGCGGGTGGGTCGACGAAAAGCACATAGACGACATTGAGGAATGGAACGCGACGCCGAAGGGTTTGAGAGACAGGGAGAGAACAAAAATTGAGTGATATAAGGCATTCATGGCTAAAACGCGTCTCAATCGGAACAGGCATATTCCTGACCGCGTTTATCCTGATTGTCCTGATACTTATAGTAACATATCCGACTCCCGAAAACCTTTTTACAAGCATCATATCAGAGGAAATTCGCTTTGCAATAGGTCTTTCGCTTATTACGTCGGTTACATCAACGATATTCTGCATAATTCTTGCAGTGCCTACGGCATATGCGCTTGCAAGGTACAATTTCAGGGGCAGAAACATAATCAATACGGCTATTGACATGCCGCTTGCGCTTCCTCCGCTTGTCGCCGGTGTGGGACTGCTTCTTTTATTCGGGACGACATCTTTCGGAAAGGAGCTTACCGCCCTCGGAATTAAATTCATATTTACGCCTTATGGTATTATTATCGCACAGTTTTTTGTAAACCTGCCCTTTATGGTAAGAATTCTTCGGTCAGCCTTTTCATCGATAAGTCCACGCTATGAATATGTTGCAAGGACACTCGGGTGCAGCGAATTCAGTGCGTTTTGCAGGGTTACCCTTCCGATGGCAAAGGACGGTTTTATCGCCGGTACAGTAATCACATGGTCAAGGGCGATAGGAGAATTCGGTGCGGCACTGATGGTCGCGGGAGCGACAAGGATGAAAACAGAATCGCTTCCTGTTGCAGTATACCTGAACATGTCAACGGGAGACCTTGACATGGCAACATCAGCTGCTGCAATACTTATCCTGATTGCTGTCATCTCACTGTATGTGTTTGAAAAGTTCGGCGGAACAACCCAGATTTGAACAGGTTAGATATGCTTGAAGTAAAAAACATTTCAATAGAGCTTGGTGAATTCTCCCTGAAAAACGTCAGCATGCAGGTGAATGAAGGAGAGTACATGGTAGTCCTGGGGCCGACCGGTGCCGGAAAGACCATACTTCTTGAGACTATTGCAGGAATCTATATCCCAAGATGCGGCAGAATTTTCCTGAACGGAAAGGACATTACAACAGAAGACCCTAAGGACCGCAAAATCGCAATGGTTTACCAGGACTTCGTTCTTTTTCCCCATTTATCTGTATATGACAATATAGCGTTCGGGCTTAAAAACGCCAAAAAAAGTCCTGAAGATATCTCAAAAAAGGTGGACGATATCTCAGACCTTCTCGGTATTTCGCACCTCCTTAAAAGAAGCCCGGTAAACCTGAGCGGCGGGGAAAAGCAGAGGACAGCAATTGCAAGAGCTATTGTAATGGAACCCGAGGTGCTTCTTTTAGACGAACCACTAAGTGCACTCGACGGAAACACGCGGGAAAAGCTCAGAAAAGAGCTTAAAAAAATTCACCAGAGATACAACACAAAAATCATACATGTAACGCACAACTTCGAGGAGGTCTTCTCCCTTGCAGACCGCGTCAGTGTGATGAACAAAGGTGAGATTATCCAGACAGGAATTCCCGATGAAGTCTTTTCAAAGCCCAACTGCCGTTTTATCGCAGGGTTTGTCGGGGTCAAGAACATATTCAGGGGTGTTATATCATCCGGAAAAAACAGTTCCATCATAACTGTTGACGGCCTTAATATCTCGTCTTACGAGACAGGACTTTCAGGTGAAATTTATGCATCCGTAAGGCCGGAAGACATAATGATCTCAAAAGCTCCTCTTGAAACGCCTGCAAGAAACTCGTTTCGGGGGACGGTCGAGTCGATAACCAACAACGGAACGATGGTGCAGGTAAGGGTCGATGTCGGCATTTCTTTTCAGACGGTCCTTACCAGGAGAGGTTTTTACGATATAGAAATAAAAGAGGGCGACAGTGTTTACCTCACATTCAAGGCAGCCGCAGTGCATGTTTTCAGCTGAAAAAAAATCATATTCATTACTTTTAAAAAATTTTTTCCCTTCGCAGATTTCCCTTTTTATACAGTAAGTTTTTTTATAAAAAAACACCATACTCTTCTGAAAAGGGGGGGGCATTTACGATAGATATAATTATAGGTATCGGAGTTGTAATCATCTTTTTTGTCCTTGGATGTGTATCCGGCTATTTTGCGATGAATTTCTATTTCAAAAAAAGATTTCTTGCCGCAGCCGAAAAATGCATGAACGACGGCTCATTTGAGCCGTTTATTGTTGAGATTGAGGATATATCATGACAGGACGGGATAGAAATGGCTGATGCATCCGGAATTGCACTTCTTGCAATAGTTACATTATGCTTTGGATTTCTGGCGGGATTTCAGGCGGCTCATATAAGGTACTCAAAAAAACTTGCAGAATTTGTGATAAGGTGCATTCATTCCGGGACTATCGCACCGATTCTTGTGGAGCTTGAAAAAGAGAAACATGGGTGATTTAAAGAACCGCTTTTAAAAGAAAAAATAACTTTAAAGACAGTTACATTCATTCAGCTCCAAAAGGTTTTCAGGCTTATCCTTCATACTAAACAAATTTAGAGAATAAGACCAAATATTACTGCAATGAAAGTCACAGTCCTTGCAAGCGGAAGCAAGGGTAACTGCACATATATAGAAGGCGAAAGTGGTGCGCTTCTTATTGATGCAGGTTTAAGTGCAAAGGAGACATTAAGAAGGCTCAGCCTTGCAGGAGGAAAAGAGGAACTTATAAAGGGAATTCTGGTTACACACGAGCACTCTGATCATATAAAGGGCCTTGACGTTCTTGCAAGAAAACTTGACGTGCCTGTTATGGGAACACAGGGAACGCTATGGGAATTTGAGGACAAAAGGAAGTCTGACAGGTATATAGAGATGCAGGTATGCAGGCCGAAAGAAAGCTTTGAAAAGGATGATTTCAGCATAACGCCTTTTTCAACCTATCATGACGCATGCGACCCGTGCGGGTTCTGCATATCGGAAAACGGGTCAAAACTCGGGTTTTGTACCGATACCGGACATATCACCGGGAAAATGGCAGAATATCTCTGCTGCTGCAGTGCTGTTGTACTTGAAAGCAACCACTGCCCGGTCATGCTTGAAAACGGACCGTATCCAAGGTTTCTGAAAGAGAGAATAAGGGACGTCAACAGGGGTCACCTCTCAAACGACGCCGCTTCGGAGTTTATCAGCAAAAACTGCTGTGATATCGGAAGGTTTGTTCTGGCACACCTAAGCGAGGAGAACAATACCCCAAAAAAAGCCCTTGACTCGGCAAAAAGCGCTCTCGGACTGCACTCATCTGATACCGTAATCGATGTATCGCTCCAGTACGAGGTCTGCAGGACCTTTGAAATATAATATTTTCCCCGGGGTAATGGTTAATATGCTGTTTAATGAATTCTCTGAAATCTGCGAAGAAATAGAAAACACGTCCGGAAGGCTTGATTCAATAGAGATAGTTTCTGAATGTCTCGGGGAGCTTTCAAAAGAAGAACTGCCGGTTTTTGTACGATTTCTGATGGGAAGAATCTTTCCGGATTACAGTCCTGAAAAAACAGGAATCGGACCCAACCTGGTCTACGAGGCTGTCGCATACGTTGCAGGAAAAAACAAAAATTCCGTTATAAAAAAGATCAACACAGGCGGGGATGCCGGAAGGGCGATAGAAAACATTCTTTCGAAAAAGGAGCAGACTTCTTTTTTTACCCAGTCTCTTGACCTCCTGGAAGTATACAATGATTTTCTCTACATCTCCGAAGTAGGCGGAAACAGGTCACAGAAAGAGAAGCTGAAAGTATTAAGGCGTCTTTTTGCAAACGCAAAACCAAAGGAGGCCAGGTATATCTCCAGGCTGATGCTCGGCGAATTAAGGATAGGTATAGGTGAAGGCAATGTCAGGGACGCGGTTGCAAAGGCGTTTTCAGTCTCACCGGATTCGGTCGAGCATGCATACCAGGCCTCAAACGACCTCGGAGAAGTTGCAATCATTGCAAAAAAAGGTGAGTCAGCGCTTGCAGAGGTGAAAATCGAGCTTTTCAGGCCTGTAAAAATGATGCTTGCAAAACAGGGCTCCATTTCAGAAATAGTTGAAGAGGAAGGCAGTGTTGCGGCTGAATTCAAATACGACGGAACAAGGTTTCAGTTCCATAAAAAAGGCGGAGAATGCAGGATCTATTCAAGAAAACTTGAGGACGTAACAGAAGCCATACCCGATGTTGCAAAGATGCTTCTTTCATCTACACAAGAAAACGTTATCCTTGACGGTGAGGTTATAGCAGTTGATAACGGACGACCGCTTCCTTTCCAGTATGTACTTAGAAGGTTCAGGAGAAAACACGATATTGCAGGGCATATGGAAAGCCTGAAGCTTGTCCCTAATGTTTTTGACATTATATATATAAACGGTGAGACTTTGATAGACACTCCTTTCTCCAAAAGAAGGGAAATCCTTGATACAAACGTGAAAGATTTTGTCGCACCCCAGATAGTTTCAGGAGATACGGATTACATCGAATCATTCTACCGTTCCGCACTTGACAACGGGCACGAAGGAATAATGGTTAAATCGCTCTCCGCACATTACACGCCGGGAATCAGGGGAAAGGACTGGATAAAGATAAAGCCTGCCGTAGATACGATAGACCTTGCCGTAACCGGAGCGGAATGGGGAGAAGGAAAAAGGGCACACATGTTCGGGTCTTTTCTTCTTGCGTGCAGAGATGAAAGAGGCGGGTTAATCCCGGTATCAAAGGTTGCGACAGGAATATCTGATGATATGCTAGCTGAACTGTACTCTCTTCTGAAGGAGTCGGTGATATCCGAGTCAGGAAATTCCGTCAGGTTCGAACCTGAACTGGTCTTTGAGGTTGGATACTCTGAAATCCAGAAAAGCCCCAACTATGATGCCGGCTATGCGCTGCGTTTCCCGAGATTTATCAGGCTCAGAGACGACAAGGCAATTGATGAGATTGAAACCCTTGCATCAATAGAAGAGCGTTTTTCTGTACAGTCTGCAAAAAAATAACGTTAAATATCAACATTTTAATTCAGGCGGAAATGACCCCACTGCCCCTTTCACATTTTGGGTAACATTTATAAACCTTGTTTTTACGTAAAAAGGGTTTTCCCCTGAATTTTGAAGAGGCAGTTATCAACATATATATATTAATAGCCGACCATTTCTAAAATGGTGGTTATATTATGGCTATAAAAAAAAGTCTGGTCCTGCTTACAACTGCGTTTCTGGTTTGTCTCTTCGCGTTTCAGCCTGCATCCGCAGTTTTGCAGGAAATAAACGGCATGGGAACAATTGTTTCAGTCAACCAGGACGAAAATACTATCGCAATTGATTCCGAGTATCAGTTTGTAACTTCATACTCAGGCTCAATGCCAATAAGCGAATGGATAGCATCAACAATCATAGGAAACGTAACAGGGACAGTACCTGATGATGCGGCTTTTGAAACATTCAGCGTCGGCGACCCCGTAAGGTTTATAGTCCTCGGCGGGGACGGCGGGACATACCTCGGTATTGCAAAGATTACGAATATCTCGGCCGATGCTGTTGTTACTGACATTATAGGAGACCCGGACAGGACAGTATTCAGGCCCCTTGAAGGAGGTTATATGCTTAAAACGATGTCAGTTCCAAACTGCGATGAATGCTCCGGAACGACATGCACAGCCTCATCGGCTTCGGTTACTATTATAAAATCCAGTGAAAACATAACGCAGACAAGTCTTCTTCCGGGTGACATATACATATATAATACACACAACCCTGACGAATATGACATTTCCGTTGAATTCGTAAAGGGTGAAGGATTATCAAGCACCTGCCAGACTGCAACATTCCAGCAGATATCAGGGCCCCAGACAGTATCCGTATATGTTATTCACATCACTAAGGGCATCTCTGATGAGACCACTGTCCCGACTGAAAGCACTACGCCTTCAGCGACGCAGTCCCCGGGTTTCGGCATCTTCACAGTTTTTGGTGCGATGACCACATTTGCAGTATTTATTGCAAAAAGGCACTAAATTCAGTTTATTTTTTCAGAAGTCAAAAAGTGTTTTCTGGGTCTTTAATTCGTTCAGAAGCTTTCCGCTATTAATCCACCTGGTGTTCCCGATAAGTTTTGTTATATACACCGAGCCTTCTTCTACGCTTTCGCATATATAAGGCGGATTTTTCATTGCAAGACGTGCAGCCTCCCTTATTACCCATGTACCTAGAGGAGCCCAGTAATCCCCTGTCACTCTTCTTACGACAACAACCGATGCAGACCTCCTGATGCCTGAAAGGTATTCAAGTACAGCAAGCCTTGCCGAATAATAGGCACCTGCTATGGGAGAATAGCCGCTTTTGTTCTTCAGCGTTTCTCCGTCGGTTGACACTACCTCTGAGTCTCCGGCCCAGAGGCTGTTCTTCTCCCAGATTTCAGTCATCTCATACTTCCAGCCTCCAGGTACAAGCATGCAGATTATCTGGTTTGCATGAAGTGCTCCTGAAAAGACCATGATATCCGATAACGGCGGATACTTTGACACCTCTTTTTTCAGCATCTTTGATATCGTGTCGTCTACTGCGGTTATGCTCCACTTCGTTGGGACATACTTTCTGTTTTTTCCCGCTCCCATGAGTCCTGCCGAAAGGACGTTCTGTATATGGTGCACGTCTATTCCGTTTCCGTAAAGAGAGAATATACCTTCTGATGCATTCAGGTCGGTATCGGAAGTTACCCTGTCGACAATTCCAGGAACACTTGGGTTGTCGAGGACATCCATCTTTTTTATGTCGCCCGAAAGGCCGACCGGCGCAAGGGTACCGTCAAACTGAAGGCTGAAGTTGACAGGTTTTTTAAACGACACTTCCACGTCCACAGGCTTTTGAGATAAGGCAACCTCCTGGATGCTGTCGTTTGTCCTGCCAAGACTTTTTGAGCCGCGTATAGTCTTTGACCTCAGGGATACGATTTTATCTATGGAATAATTTTTTAAAACCCATGACTCGGGGTTGTCGGACTCTCCAGTCATCAGCGGACCACCTGAGATCTGGGGATAATTGTAACTTCCCACAAAGACAGAGGGGCTTTCGCCCATATAGCTGTCAAATGGTTTTGTATCGGCTTTTGCATAAAAACGGCTCATTACAGGGCACCTTGAAAGACCGCAGAACCCGCGGCCCTTGCACATAACACACATCCCGGCTCTGCCCATATCATGCACCTCTAAAATTTTACCTGAAGATATTAACTAAAAAATAATAAAAGACCATAACTACGGTCTTACATAGTTATGATGTGGTCACCGTTTCCGGAATCAATCTTTGCCCTGGCGGTATTCCACCCCGCCTGCGGCCCGGTGAGCGTTATCTCCACGGTGTTCGTGAAGCTGTTGCTTTGCGGACTTAAAAATGTCCACTCGTTCCTTCCTGATGAATTAATGGTTATTTTAACGGTGCAGTCGGGGTCAGCGTCGTATTTTGCATATACATACGTCTCATATTCAGTATTTCCCTGTTCATCCGTAAGATCCATGACAGGCCTTAAAATTTCGGAATTTTCCGCAGGATTTAGGGTGTCTATCAAAGTCTTTGACTCAGCAATGTTTCCAAAATGCGACTCCTTAAGCGTATCCGCAGATACTTTCAGCGCCAAAGCATCCTTTGCACCTAAAAGTTCGGATTTTATGCCGTTTCCAAAACCATAACCTTCAGCTTTGATGTTCTCGCCTGTGGTCGACCTTTCCATGTATGCAGGAAGAGGCAGAAAAAATGTGACACCGGATATTTCCGAGGAGGCGTCTATACTGACATCATAGCTGTATGTACTTTCAGGAGTGATTCCAAGCGCCGTAAAACCCCCGGGATAAAAAAATCCCGCAATAAACATCAGCGCAGCGACGCATACTATAAGTCCGCCCGTTAAAAGAACAAGCATTTTGGAAGTGCTCAGCATTTATAACACCATCTATGTCCTATTAAATCAGCCAGATTATAAAGCCTTTCATTAATTACTATACAAAAACAAAACAGGAAAAAATCTTTTTTTTTCCATTTTTGCCGGAGATATTTAAACCGTTCAGGACATACTCTCTATCAGTTTCAGTGCATTTACCCGGCCGTCTTCTTCATTGAAAAGCTGCTTCATATCCGGGGGTTTCAGCGCGAGAGCCTCGTCTATTGCACCGCTGAGCCGCTTTTTTGTGACCCTGTCACCAGGGATCATAACTCCTGCACCGATTTCCTCGATTTTGCGTCCGTTGTTCCACTGCTCCGGGTGATACGGGTCTATTATCATAACACAGGGTTTATTGAAAAGAAGAGACTCGTGAAGTGATGTAAGCCCGCCGTGCATTATAGTAAGCCTTGATGAGGCCATGTGCTGGAGAATGTCGGGAACGAAACCGTAAGGCTTAAAATTACGGCTCTCTTCCGGAAGGCCCGGAGTTGTCGAAAATACCTCGAAAGTCTGGTAAGGTCTTTCCTCCGAAATTTCCTTCAGCATTTCATACAGTGGAACCTTAAACGGCTCTCCGCCGAAGCTTGCAAATATTGTGTCAGACCTTGAATCATACCCTTCGGGGTCGATATCCATTATCGGGCCGATATAGTGGTATTTGCTCTTGTCTTCATTATTTATGTCAAGGTTATATGCACTTACAGTATTGGGCGGGGAGAAGTCGGGTATCATTACGCTGTCGGGAATCTCAAGATACCTTTCCACCACATTGCTGAGTATGTGCCAGTGCCGGGAATTCTGGTCAGCTGCGGATGCAAACCTGTTCTGGTTGGTTATAAAAAACGAGGGAATGCCCTGAAGCTTCGCCGCCGATACTGCTGCATACATTGTATCAGATATAAGCAGGTCTATCGAGTTCTCCACTATCAGATTTCTTACATGCTTCAGGGATTTTGCAAGCGACACCATGAGACCTTTCGACGACCATAAGGTCTTTGAAAGACTGAAATATCCGCAGTCTCCTTCAAGAGTCACTTCACGGCAGGTCTGCGTGACCGGGAATGCGCCCTGTTTTTTTATAAAATCATACGCCTTTCCGTATGACGCAAAGAAGCAGGTATGCCCGAATCTTTCCAGATAACGTGCCAGTTTGGTTGAACGGGACGCGTGACCAAGCCCTTCACCGCAGACTACAAATAGTATTCTCATCCGGAAAACCTCAACAGAACTGACAGACACTATATATATGATATAATATTTTCATTTTCCCGTCCGGCAGTCTGAGTGTATAGTTTTGAGCCTTTTCAGACATTAGTCTTTTTAGAAAAATACACTTTCAACCGGATAGTTTTAATGCCATAAATACTGCACCACGCGTTGCCTGACCGGCAAAAAATAACTGCGGTTAACTGCGGTTAACTGCAGCAACTGCTAACAGTCAATACTAAAAATCCGTATTATGAAAACTGATTTTTTGGCTGAACTGAAAAAAATCCCCCCCTTTTTCATTTGTTCATTATAGCAGCAGCTTTTTCACCTGTGAAGAATTTTGTTAACTCCTTTCAACTTCGTTTAAACCATCTTTCAAATAAACCGTCCTTTTATATTAATGTCCGGGAAACATTATAGCAGGTACAGGGAAACAAGTAATTTTCATGGACTGTCCCTGGATTTCAGGTCATCATTCATAATCATTAGGAAACCCCCGTTTCAATTCCCTGTACCTAAACGTTGTTAACCACTTTTTCAATCCCGGCGGAATCTTACCGGAACATTTACAGCTCCTGACCCGGCTTCTCTGAAAAGCAACTGACTGAAAGATCAATTATTCATATAAACTCCGGTACAACAACTTTTCCCTGCATCTCATTTTGTTAACCTTATTTTATACTATTTTTCCCCTACCTTACCTTTTATGTTTAATTAAGAGAGATATTGTATCAGGCGTAGGGAAAACATATAATTTTTCATGAACTGCCTGGTTCCAGGTCATCATTCATAATCATTAGGAAAACCCCCGTTCCAATTCCCTATACCTGAAACTTTGCTAACTTCTTTTTCCGTGCAAAAAGTTTCATACGTTGGTGTCAATACGTCCGGATTAACATAAATGTGCCTATGCATCTACAATATACACCACATTTGTTAATTATATATCTTGATTTTTTCCGGCATTTTACCATTTATATTTAACCTGGAGAAACACTGTATCAGGCATAGAGAATATATAATTTTCATGAACTGCTTGACTGTCTGTTATCATTCATAGCTCTTATTTAACTACCATTTAAATTCCCCTATACCTGAACCTGTTAACTCCTCTTTTGACAGCGCAAGTAATCCTCCTGAAACCTTTCAGTTTATAGTCTATTAAACTGGCATTATGGCAGGCCTTAGACAATGAAGAGTTTAGATAAGAATTCCTTTCCAAAATCAAGAAATTTGTATAAGACCTGCTAATTTCATCAAGAACCGATCCGAGAACATAACTGGTTTTATTTGATAATCAATACTTTTTCGTGCATTCCTGTTATCCTGTGCCGGTTTAGCTCCATACTTTCCGTTTCCGGCCAGAAAATCTTTCTGCCTGCCTTTGTCCGTGAAACCAAGACACTTCAGCACTTTTAATTTCTGTAATTTGAGACAAAGGCTAAACCCCACATAAAATTTAAACAGTTATCTTAAACGTCTTGTCCGTGCGGCGTGAAAGAAAAATAAAAAAAAGATTAAGAAATAGTCAATGTATACTTTACAGATCTGCCAGAATTTGCACCGTTGGTAAGCAAATCTATATTGTCAATAATAAAATAATACTGCTGATCGTCTGGTTGCGTGAATTCGATGTTTGCTTCTCTCCTATTCAAGTACAGATAACCATTGATACTATGATGATAATCAGGGTCATCCAGTAAACGGTTGTATATTCTGTTGTTTTCAGGATCAAGAATCATTAGATCAACAGGTGCATTTCCTTCATAATGAATATTGAATACAGTTCCCTTTTCTCCGTTTAAATTATAAGTTTGCATGTAATTCTCACGTAATGTGTCTGAATCAGAATATGGCTCTGAATCACTAGATTCTAAAACATGGTCTGTAACTTTTCCAAATTTTAAAAGAGATGTTAATTTACTTAATTTCATACAGCCTGAAAAACTACAGGTTATGACTATAATCACCACTACCAAAAGAATTAATTTTTTCCCCATGAACAAAAAAATCTCATTCTAAGAAAATACATCTTTTTATTTTTCTCAATATGAAATGTGAAAGAGAGAAAAAGCGAAAACAACGAAAATACACAGGATTAGAAAAAAATTGCATATTACAATTAACCCTGAAAATTACGAGTATATCAAGAATAAAGGTTTAGATGCATCCCGATTTCTTGATACTGCCCAAAATGAGCTTAGGAATAAAACAGACAATGAATTAGTTTTTATTTTACAAAACAATGAAGAAAAGTGGGCTCGGTGAGATTCGAACTCACGACCTCCGCCATGTCAAGGCGACGTCATAACCGGCTAGACCACGGGCCCTTTTATGCTACTGTGGTGCTCTATTAGTTATGTAATTAGACTTATAAAAACGATTCTCTTTGAAACCGGATAAACGGTATCCCGCAACATTCAAAACGGGCAAAAATACAAAACATTATAAAAGGACAATTCACGGGAATATATGAAAACGCTACTGAAAGGCTGAAGAGAAACCAACGTGGAATTGTCTGCTTTTATATGCTGTCCGGGTCTTAAAACGCCGGGACCTGTTAAAATACAGCAGTCAATTATTAAAACAGTCAATTATCAAACAAACCGGCAGATTTTTGCATATGACCTGAAAAAAAGGCAGTTTCCTGCAATGAATTTTCTTTAACTAAAAAGAAAAAAATCAAAAACAATCTGCTTTAAAGGAAATTCTGCCTTAAAATATGTAGTTTCCCGGATTTTTCCGGGATTTACCGAATTATTGTCTTATTGTATTATTCTGGGTGGTCCGGCTAACTTTTTTTCAGTTATGCCTGTCTGAATGTATTACAGAATATATCGTTTCTGGTGTTTAAAATTTAAATCTGATCTTTTCTTTTTGGTGTACTTATTTTTACAATTGTACTTAGAATAAAAGCCTCAAATCTGAATAACGGAATAATATGAAGAATCTTTTCCGGCTTTTTCATTCAATTTTTACACAAATTAAACAGTTTAGAGGATTTTTATCCGTTATCACAAAAAGAATAAGAAACCCTTAAAATCATCCATGTAAGGCTTACGTAATGCACAAGCATTTTAAAGACTGTACAAAGATGACGATTCAGATTTTTACAGTAAGGCATTTTTTTTGTTTTTTTCAGGTTTACCTCTGGTTCACCTCCTTTTTACAGCTATGATACCTTATATAATATCTGATTTATGTGAGAAAGTTTGAACTTTAGCTGTCATCTTAAAACCACTGCTTTTTTAAGTTTTTTACAAACGTTTTGGATCGCAATATATTTCACCAGTATAATTGACATAAATTTATACTAACCGGATATAAAACTGAAATTACATATCAACGGCATCAACAACGTGAAAAATGAAATGAGAAGACACGTCATGAAGACGACAGGGGGTAATTTACGACGAATAGTCTCACAGAAATCACTTACATAAGTGAAGCAAAAAAATCCCTGTATTTTCCAAAATACCAGGAAGTGATTAATATGAAAAGAAAGTCGATTATTGGAATCTGCTTTTTTCTGGCAGGATTCTGCAATATAATATGCGGTATTCCAGTGTCAGCAGACGACAAAATAATATTGTTCCGGCCTATACCGGACGAACTGCTTCAGAAAGAAACTCCTGACATTTTCCTGAAATCTTCATATCATGAAAGCGAAGTTAAAATACCTCTTAGAGGCGCGGGAAACAACTTTGTCCGGACAGTACCAGAACTTTCCGGAGGTCTGTAAAATGAGGGGGAAATCGGGTGCACTTTCCCTGGCATCAGATCTGACAGACGAAAAAAGAGAATCTATTTTTAAAGCAGTAATGAGGTTATTAACAGTCTCTATTCTGATATTCTTCCTTTTCATGCAGACAGCATCAGCTGAAGAATCATACAGCAACTCCGAACTGTTTTCAGAAGGGAAATACATCTCACCCGGATTTACCGCTGACATCGGACTTGAACCGGTGCCGTTATCAGGGGGAACGCTTGCAAAAGGCCAGCCTCTCACCCTGAACGGAAAAGGTGATCCTGATTCTCTAATAGGTGTATGGCTGTACAAAAACGACCTCGTACCAAAGGACAGAAACGTATTCGTAAAATTCAGGACAGGTGAAAACGGCTGCATAGAGGGAGATGGAATAATTCTCAACGACACACAGTCAGAAAAACTGTTTTCAGGAGAATATTTCCTTTACATTGTGTCAGGCGACGAAGAATTCATAAACAGCGGCTACTTCCCTGATACGTATACCAAACTGGAGTCAGGACTTAATGAAAGAGAGAGTACAAACCCTTATATGAAGGTAGTTATTCTCTCCAAAGTTCCGTGGATAATGCTGGACCAGAAAAATATTCCTGACATAGACTCAGGTACACCCCTGACTTTAAATCTGTCAGGGAAAACGAATCTTGCAGAGGGAACCCGTCTTATAATTACAGTTGATCCGGTCCTGACCGACAACAGCTATTTTAAGGACCAGATAATTGAAGACACATATGCAGAAGCAGACGTGGAATACCAGAGATGGCAGAAAAATATTTCAACAGACGGGTTCGGACCCGGGGAATACACCCTTTCGGTTGAAGCAGCCGAATACAACGCTTATACGGACACTATCTTTACCGTTCGCAATGAGGTATATTCTGAAAAGCCTTCTAATGACTCTCTCCTTGTAAAATCATATTCCGTTGATCCCACAACCAAAGACATTTCCAAAAACCCTGAAGAAGAAGCGGAATACACCCTTAAAGGTCCGGGGGAGCCGGAAAAAAGCCCATTTAATATGGCAGTAACTGCTTTTGGACTGATTGCGGGGGCAAAAATTTTCCCGGTCATAAAGAACAGGAGACGAAGACCATGAAATGGCAGGTCTTTTGCTTTCTGACTGCTCTGCTCCTGATAGTAATTCCCTGCCTTGCTCAGGAAATTTCAGACGCGGAATTCATTGCGAAAGGCGATGCGGCAAGATATGACGCATTCGCGTTTAAGGACAATGTCTGCGTCTGGATAGAGTACGACAAGGATGAAAACAATATGCTCCAAAGCTCTATTCATAAATATAACATCTCCACAGGGATGCAGGAAACCGTTATTGCCGACCCCTCCGGTAAGTTCAGCGTTGACTTCTCGGGAGACAGGTATGTCTGGTCAGACCAGCGTGCAATCTACCTGTACAATGAAACTGAAGGAAAACTGACTTATTTATCCGCAAAAAACCCGCAGAATTCTCCGGTGATTGACGGTGACATCATAGTGTGGGTAGAGGACATCGGCGATAAGAGATCGGTTATCAGGATGTATAACATTACATCAGGCGAGTACACTCCTGTTACCAGAGAATCCCTGTTCTATTCCTCGTATTATCCTGCGATATCGGGTGACAAGATTGTCTTCGTAGAGGAGGACATAGTCGAAAATACAAGAGATATCCTGATATACAATATGTCAGAAACAGGTTATCTCTGCGAAATAGAAGACGTCCCGGACGTTCATTATTCTCCTGTAATCAACGGAGACAGGATTGTGTGGACCGGTAAATACGATGACTATTATACCACGTACATGTACAATATGACATCCCGAAAAAAGAGTCCTGTAAACTTTACGAAATCAGCCCAGCTCTGCCCGGACATTTCCGGCAATCACATAGTCTGGCTTGATTTCGGTCCGTACCCGCAGAAACTGCCATTGGGCGGTGACGTCTATCTTCATAATCTCGACACCAATACAACCGAAAAAGTCTCCGGCTCAATGTCAAAACAGGACTACCCTAAGGTTTCGGGAAACTATGTAGTCTGGCTTGACAGCAGATCAGATGCACATGACATATACCTTTACAGTTTTTTAGATGAAGGGAGGGATTTTTCGAGTGAAGACAAAGGAATCATTCCCGGTTCCACACCCACTCCTCTCCCCACTCCGGAAAAAAAGGTCAGATATTACAGTAAAATTCTGCAGGGCGAAACCGAATGGTATTCCCTTACGCCTTCAAAGAGTTCACAGCTCTCCTTTGAGCTTCGTTGGCATGACAATGAAACAGAGCTTTCAATGTCCGTTATAAGTCCTTCGGGCAATATCTGGCGTTTTACGGACATAGATGACGAAAAAAATGACAATGCAATACGAATCACCATAGTCAAATCAGGCAGCTATTTTGTCAAAGACGGAAAATGGAACATTGCGGTTTCAGGGGACGTCGTCTCAAAGGAATCGGACTATGATATCTGCTGGTACCAGGCCTGAGAAGAACTGAATACAGTTTTAAGCACATGCTCATTAAAACTCCGGATAAAGGGTTATTTTTGCCTTTAAAAAAAGCCAGGTTCCCGGTTTTACAGATTCTTATTATTTTATATGCCTGTTTCTGCGCTATGGCAAAAGTAATTATGGAATAAAATTCATAAGAAAGAATGATTTCCGGTTTAGCTGGTGCCAGAAGTCCTGCATACCGGGAACAACGAACAGAGAGGAAGGTCTTAATCATCAAATAAGAAAAATGCCGTTTTATCAGCTGCCGTGAACCCTGCAAAAAGAAATCCTGCAGGAAACCTGAACGGTATGATTATTTTTCATCTGCAAAAAATTTTCCCTAAAACTGGTTTTTTTGTATAATGATTTGATTTTCATGTTTTAACACATTTCACGGCAGTTAAAAGGCATTGAATTGTTTATGCGGTGAGATAAAAGAATGAAAGAAGATTCATACACGGACAAAATTTTTGAAAACACTGATTTTTCAGGGAATGAGATAAGAGACTGCGAATTTGATTCCTGCACGTTTAAGGACTGCAGATTTTCTGAGAGCTACATGTCGGGAGGAGGCTTTCTGGAATGTAAATTCCAAAACTGCGATCTGTCCCTTGCAAGGCTTAACGGAATCAGTCTCAAAAATGTTTTTTTTGAGGCGTGCAAGCTGACAGGCGTTGACTTTGGGTGCTGCAATGACTTTTTGTTTGAAGTCAATTTCAGGAAATGCAATCTAAGTTATTCTGTTTTTCGCAAAAACAGACTTGAACAGTCTTTGTTTGACGGATGTGTCATGTATGAGGCAAAATTTACGGAATGCGACATGTCAGGCGCAAAGATAAACAACTGTGACCTCTTCGGCGCCTTTTTTGAAAGAAACAATATGGCAGGAGCAGACTTCAGGACCGCGGAGAACTATACGATAGACCCTGAAGACAATACCATTAAAAATGCCCTTTTTTCTTTCCCGGGTGTTGCAGGTCTCCTTACAAAATACGAAATAACCATTGAATAAACTTTTTTTGCTTCCCTGATTGACTTTAGTGTACACTACTTCATAAGTTAAAACCTGACATTCAGATATTCTACCTGAATTGTCCAGGGGACTATCTTAAAAAAAAAGTATATATCTTATTAAAATCAATACTAAAATAGTCCTGTGGCTTTTCAGGACAGATTAAATACGGATGATTTCACTCAGACTGCATAAACATCCGCGGTTTTGTTTGTAGTTTATGCTGAAATTAAAAAAACAAGCCCCCCTTCACGGGTTTTAAATGGCATTTTCACCTGTATCCGGCTTTTATACAGGCGAATTGTCCTGTTTTTAAAAGTATCCCTCCAGACATGAAATGTCAGTTCAGATTTTAAAGCATGACCGGCCTGATTTATCCGGCTAAAGTTTTTCCAGGAGATCTGTTATCTTTTTTAAATGGACAAAAAAAGTCCCGTTTTGTCACCTTGTTTTCAAGAAAAAGAATAAGATAATTTTTATTTGTTCTTGGTCATATCTGCCTGAATCTGAGCCATAATTTCCTTTTCTTCTTTTGTATACGGGGGTATTACGATATCCCTGTATCTCAGAGAAAGAATTTCACCCGTGTTTGCATCAATCACGACCTGATTTATACTCTTTCCATTTACTTCACGCATAGACTTGTCGTTGAAATAAATGTACCAGCCTACTGCTGAAGTCCCGTAGTCATCAAAAACCGCCAGATTATTCCCGGAGTTATAAGCAAGATAATATATCCCAAGGTCTTCACCAGGGTATTCCTCCTTTAATTTTGACTCAAAAATATTCTTTGCCTCGTCTAAAGTGACTGACGGTGATTCAATTAAAGAGCTTATATTTTCACGCTCAGACTCACTTTTGGATAAATCATCATAATAAAGAAGTCTGTCTATATACATGTCATACCGAACAAAAGTTGAGTCATCCAAATCACTGACTCCGTTATCATACGTCTGAATCCTTTCAAATGTCGAATATCCACAGCCGTTTTCTGCATCAAGATTTTTCTTTTCTGTAAAAAAATCAGGCCCTGCTTTATTTACATAATCTTCGCCTTTCAGCTTTTTTATATATTCAATGGATTTTTTTTCAGCTTCCTCAAATGAAACTCTCCGGACTTCTTTATTTGAAGGTGTGTCCCAGGAAACTGAAGCATAAAAAACAATTTCACCAGTTTTTCCGTCTACTAATATTTCAACTGGATCTTCATCCTCCCTGTCACCACGTGCAGACATTGCCAAAAGAAAATTGTCAGTTGTAGCATCCGCACTTTCAAATGAAATACAGGGATGACTGTAATGTGACGAAGTTGAAAAGGATACGTAAGATGAAAAATTATCATTAAACGAACCATTTAATGATTCTTCTTTTACATACGGAAAAATACCAAGGATTTCCTTTTTTGCAAGTTCAATGAGTTCATTTTTTGTTTTATCATCATAAGGAGGATTCACATCAGGCCAAAAAAACGGAATGAAGGCAGTTTGCGCAGCTGAAGGTGATTCTGTCACAGGTACAGTTACATCAGGAGAGAAAACCGCAGTTTCTGTAACCGTATCCGATCCTCCTGCTTCATAGCCTGAACTGTCATCCGGGCCTGTACATCCGGATGACATTACGAACACAGTTACTATCAAAACGGACAAGAATAAAAATAAAATTTTTCTCATTAATTTACCACCGGATCATTTTCTCTGGAAAATAAAAAAAAAGGTGATATAAAGCAAAATCCAGACAAAAAAACATAATAATCACCTCAAATCCATTCTCATAAACTTCACGTAGGCGATTCCAAAGAAGACAACAGGGTACGCGATAAGAAATATTATATTACCCCACAGCTTTGACAGTATGTCCCAGAAATCCACGCCCATTTTAGAGTAATCATAAAAACCCGACGCACCGTCACCCTTTCCCTTGAATGCCCAGAAAAATGAAGGCTGTGTAAGGGCTGTTCCAATGCAGTAGTAATTGTTCTTTATCGAAAAATACTCAACAGTACTCTCAACGGTATCCCGGTTTGAGTAATAACTGCTCAGGTCACCGGAGTCTGAAAAAACAGAACTGCCACTATCAAAATTTCCGGGCTCAGGCCCGACTACCAGATCAGTTACTATCGGAGCCGCTATCGTTGCAATATATGAAAATACAATAAATAGTATCAAAGAATATATCAGAGACGAACCGCTGTTTTTTGACAGTGAGGAAACCATAAGTGCAAGCGTAAAAATACATGTCAGATAAAGGACTGTAAACGCAAAAAGCAGAATGATTGAGAAAATATCACTTCCCGAGGGAACAACGCTCATTATAAGAAGAGCGGCCGTAACAATCAAAAACAGGCAGACCGTCGCGGTCCCCAGTGCTGCAATTCCACCCAGGGCTTTGCCGTTAATAAGTTCATCCCTGTATACCGGGTGCGAAAGAATCGATTTTATGGAATTGGACCGTCTCTCCCTTGTTATCAGATCAAATCCCGCCGTTATCGCAATCAAAGGTCCGAATATATAACCTGAAAGTCCGCTGACTATTCCATGATATATGTTGACTACCGAAGGGTTGTATGTAGCTCCGCCGTAATGAGCTGTTCCGTACTCATCAATGTAACTGCTTCCTGAGTTTGCATATGCCTCCATCTCGCTTTCATATGAATTATACTCGGAAATTACGGAAACCCCCGCTAGAACTAGCATCATAAAAAACAGTGCAAGAAATTTTTTGCCTGAGATCTGATCAAAAAACTCCTTTTCAGCAACTATAAACAGTCTTTGTGCATTCAACAAAACCACCTCCTCATCTCAGGTCAAGCCTCATAAATTTCACGTATGCAATTCCGAAAAAAATAACAGGAAACATCAGTAGTGCAAATAATTTTGTCCAGATCATCCCGAATATTTCAAATACCGAAGGTTCTGTATCAAGCAGGTAAGTGTCATCCCTTCCCTCCATCTTCAGTGTAACAAGATAGGATGAAGTTCTTGTGAGGGGCCTTATCATATCCGAGAATACACTCTGCATTGAAAATACCGAAAACAGATTGCTCAAATCTTTTTCCTTTTCCATGTATTCCTGTCTTTCATCAGAGTACTGCTGAATTTCAGAAGCAGACATTGAGGACATGTCATTTGAGTACAGGGTTTTCGGCTCGTCTCCTAGAATTACCGAACCTAATATGCCGGGCCCTGCAACGGGGAACAGGTATGATATGACAAAAAGAACAACCAAAGAAACAACCAGGGCGGTGCTGCTGCTTTTGCAGACAGAAGAAGCCATAAGGGCAAGAGAAAAATTCGCTGCAAGAAACAGAAATACAAGCAGCCAGATTACAAATATTTTTCCGGATGAGTTCAAATCCGGTACAATTCCGCTTATCAGCATCAGGGCGATTACTATCGCAAAAACTATGGTTTCAGCAAAAAGAAGTGAGATAAGTCCTCCAAGAGCTTTGCCATTTATTATTTCGTCACGGTAAACGGGATGGGACAGGAGAGATTTCAGTGACCCGGACTCTCTTTCGCCTGATATCAGATTGAAACCCAAAGCTATTGCAATAATGGCCCCAAACCCATAATATCCGATATTTTCGGATATACTTCCGAATACAATCACAGGAGTGGGGGGAATCAGATATATATCACTGCTTCCGGATTTGTACTCTTCCAGTACATTGTAGTAGTCGCTTATCCCGCTGAAAGCACCTATTCCAACGACAAGTGAAAACAAAACAAGGAGCATGAGAAATTTTTTTCCTGTAATATTATCGGAAAGTTCCTTTTTGGCAACAATAAATACTCTGTTGAAATCCAATCTATTCCCTCCTGTAAACATTCAGGAACAGTTCTTCCAGAGGAGGACTTTCAAGATGCATCTCGATAATTTTAAAATTTTTGTTCAGAAGATTTGAAATATATCCCCGGATATCACTTTTTGCATAGATTTCCGCGTGATTGGTTTTTATTTCCGCCTTCACGATATCAGGATGTACAATTTCAGGAAGAGGCTCCTCGGTTTCAATGACTATTTTTAATGGAATCTGACTTTTTTCGATAAGTTTTTTTTCGACTTCTTCAACACTGCCTCTTGCTACAAGCTCCCCCTGGGACAATATTCCAAGAGTCGTGCATAACTGCTCAACTTCGGATAAAATATGAGAGCATATGAGTATTGTTTTTCCTTCATCAGCCAGAGACCGGATTATTCCACGGAACTGGAAAACTCCTTCAGGGTCAAGGTTTGCAGTAGGTTCATCGAGAATTACAACTTTCGGGTCGTTTAAAAGGGCCTGTGCAAGACCAAGGCGCTGGTTCATACCACGGGAATATTCTCCTACTGTCTGCGTCACATTTTTCAGTTTTACAAGCTCAAGAAGGAATTTGATTCTGTTTTTTCTCTCTTCAGTGCTCATCGGGTAGAACTTCCCGACATAGTCAAGGTTCTGTTCACCGGTAAGGTTACCATAAAAACCGACATCTTCAGGAAGATAACCGATAATCTCCTTTGCCTTAAGGGGGTTTCTTGCAACATCTATTCCGTCGACAGTGCATACTCCTGATGTCGGTTCAATCATTCCGGTAAGCATCAGGATGGTAGTACTTTTTCCAGCACCGTTCGGACCTAAAAAACCAAAGACTTCACCTTCATCAATATCAAGATTCAGGTTTTTTACAGCTGCTTTGTCCCGGTATATTTTTGTAAGATTTTTGGTTGTAATCATAATAATTTACCCCTCCAAAGGGGATTTAAAAAAAAATTTAAGATTTTTTAACTATTCCCCTCTTTTCAAGGCCAGGAACTAGCCCTGATTGTAATACCTGCTATCAGAATCGACCATTATATCCTTATAATAAAGAGACCTAATTTCACCCGTATGAGCATCTACAACTGCACCTGTTGAATAAAACAAGTCATCTCCGGGTTTTGCATAATCACTTTTTGTTATAATATTCAGGTCCCAGACAAGACGAACAGGAGTGGAACTGTCGTAATATACAGAAATTCCTGTGTCCCATGATGGAATAGCTGCACCTGAGTCCTCATATTCAGATGTTATATCAAGATTTTTTATCTCCCCGGGATATTTTTCGTTTATTTTTGATTCAACAATCTCTTTGGCCTCGTCAAACGTTATTGAAGGACTTTTTGATGAGAACGTGAGGTTTTGAATGTCAGGGATAATGAAATAGCACGAAGTTACATTCCCGCTTATAGAATTGATTGTTACAAACATTCCTGCATCGCAGGGAAGACCATCATGAGTTATTGTATATTCTACCATTATCTCGGCAGCCCTTCCTTCCTGCATAAGTTCGGTCTGGTTTCCGGAATAACGGGACGATACATCTGACGAAAACAGGTTATCAGGGTCGTCTCCAAGCGCCTTTGTTATAAAGTCTTTTGCAATACTTTCACCATCATTAAGAGACAGCCTGATTTTTCCTTCAGGTTCGGTATAACCTGTAGTCTCAGAGGCCGAACGGATTATTCCGGTTTCGGCATTTATTTCTACTTCATATTGAGTATTAGCTGAGGACGCGGTTTTTATATGATCATATGTATACACCGTGTGAACGGGGATCCTGGAATCAGTCCCCTCCCATGGAATTTTACCTTTGACCGTTTCAGGTATAAAATCAGGGAACAACTCAAGAATGTAATCACTATACCCGTCAAATATTTCACTTAAGCTTTTTGACTCTCCTGTGCTTTTTTCAGGACTTACTGTTTCTGTAAGAGTATTTTCAGAACCAACAACTGATTCAACAGGTAAAGCTGTAGTTGCAGTGGTAACTACATTTGTACCTACATCTGTCTGGGAAGTACAGCCTGAAGAAATACAGAATAACATTAATAAAGTAATCACTGCTATAAAACTGGATTTGCCCAGTATATGTCCATACCTAACCATTTTAACTCCGGATTATCGTAATTTATTTTGATTTTCAACACAGAGGATTATACTTAAAAATGACTTTTGAAAGTCTTTTTTCACTTTAACCAGAGATTATGATTTAAATTAAAAGACAAAACTTCTTACGCCACAATCCTCTACACGTTATTTCTCCTGAAAAAATATTTTGAAAAATCACCTCAGATCAAGCCTCATAAACTTCACATAGGCGATTCCGAAGAAGACAACAGGGTACACAAAAAGAAAGATTATATTCCCCCAGACCTTTTCAAGAACATCACTCAGACCTATGCCCATATATGAGTAATCCAGCATACCGTACTGATCATGGGCTCCGGCAGTATTTATGTTCCAGAATAATGTAGGCAAGGTTATCGCATATCCCATGTACTGATAATTTTTATTCATTGACAACTGTAAAACAATCCCCTTCATAGCGGTTTCAGCAGAATAATAATTGTTTACTTCCTGCAGGAGCTCCTCGTTGTCATAATAATTTGCAGTATAAATGCTGTCCGGTTCAGATCCAACAATTGTACTTATTACTGACGGGCCCAGTGCAGGCGCCATATATGAAAATGCCAAGAACAAAACCAATGAATAGACCAGTGCTGTTTTGCCCTTTTTTGAGAAAACCGACGCCATCAGAGACATAGAGTAAACTCCTGCAAGGTAAAAGAGTGTAAATATAAATAATACAATTATTGAACCCGATTCAGAAAATGAAGGAACAATTCCCATAACCAGAAGAATTGAAAACGTGAGAATAAATACAACCGCCGTTGCAACTCCTATGGACAGGATGCCTCCAAGCGCTTTTCCGTTTATCAGTTCATCCCTGTAGAGAGGATGCGAAAGGACTGACTTTATAGACCCTGTTTCCCTCTCTCTTGTAATGGCATCAAAACCCATTGCTATTGCAATCATAGGACCGAAAATATAGGATGCCAGAGCATCAACAATTCCATAAAACAGGTTTATTGCCGAAGGTTTGTATGTTGCTTCGCCATAGTGGATTGCTCCGCTTTCATCCATAACCGTGCTTCCGGAACTTGAATAAGCTTTAAGTTCATCATAATAGGCTCCAGCCTCACTAATTACGCATGTTCCGGTGATTATCAAAAGCATTAAAAGAAGGGCAAAAAATCTTCTGCCTGTAATAATATCTGCAAATTCTTTTTTCCCGACGATTAAAACCCTTTCAATTGAAATATTTTTCACCTCCCTTTGTTACCTCAAATCCGTTCTCATAAATTTAACATAGGCTATTCCAAAAAACACAAACGGATATATCAACAGAAAAATTATGCTTGCCAGGGAGCTGCTTAAAGAATTCATTATCGGAATATCCCCTGTCACTCTACTGGAATCTTCTTCATAGCTATTTGAAGTGTAATCCCGGGGTTTTGTCAGTTGATAGCAGATATTAGAATAATCCAGACTAATAGAGAACAAACTAAGAACATCATGTATAAACAGACTGTTTTTCTCATAATCACGAATCTGGTTGTCATGCCA